>DAOMOV010000106.1:4091-6801 GCA_035444505.1 Terrimesophilobacter sp. | reverse complement strand
CCTTCCTCAGAAGTACGGAGTGTGCGCACGGCGCTGACGCGGCGGGCGACGGCGATGGCGATGATGGTGGAGAGCGCCACGAGCGCGGTGAACCCGCCGATGACGGCGAGCAGCAGCAGCGGGTCGACGGTGACGGGCGGTTGCTGTGACCCGCTGGTGAAGAGCCGCAGGTCGACGCCGGCGAGCACGAGGAATGGCAATGCTGCGCCGAGTGCGCAGCCAGCGATGATGGCGACGATCGCGGCGGGCGCGGTCTCCCATGCGGTGATGCCGCGTGCTTGGCCCGAGGAGAGCCCGAGTGTGCGCAGCAGCGTGAGCAGTCGTTCGCGGGCGGGGGCGCTGATGAGCAGGGAGAGCACGACGGTCGCGGCGCACAGCAGGGCGACGATGGCGATGAAGGCCGCGAGCAGAAGGGGGAGGGCTCCGACGACGGGGGAGGACTGCATCCGCTCGACTTCTTCGTTGATGGTGGAGATGCGGCCGGCGCCACCGGAGTACTCGAGCACGCTCGCGCTCACCGCTGCGACATCGGCGTCGGGTTCGAGCTTCAGCAGCACCGCGCGGGGGCGGAATGTGCCCACGCGCACATCGCCGGCGAACTGGCGATCGACGAGCGCCCAGGCATCGACCGTGGAGATCGACGTGGATTGGCCTGCTGAACCAAGAACGACCGCGGGCAGTCGCGCAAACTCGACGTCGCCACCGCGGTAGGCGGCGGCGATCGTGTTCGACACGAGGAGGGGGATCGCGCCGTCGTGACGCTGTGCCAGCCCGGTCAGTCCAGCGGAGCCGGGCAGCCCCTCCTGCACCCGGGCTAGCGCTTCGGTGTCGGCGATGACGACGGCGACGTTGCGGCTGAATCCGGATGCGTCGAACAGTTTGAGGTCCTGGTGCCGGAAGATGGCGGCGCCCTCGGCGACCCCGTCGATGCCGACAATCTCGTTCACCTGCTCCTCGGTGAGGGGTGGGGAGTCGAGGCGGAGGTCGGCACCGATGCGGGCGGCGGCGGCATCCGCTGTTCCCCCCTGCAGTGTGCCGAGGAGCACGCCCGAGAAGACGACCACGGCGAGACCGACGACCATGGCTAGCACGGGGGCGAGACCTGCCGCGGATTCGCGGATGGCACGCGCTGAGCCGAGGAACCCGACGATGCCGCGACCCTTTCTCGTGGCGCCCTGGATCGCAACCACGGGCAGCGGGTAGAGGCGAAGCACGACGAGCCCGACGCTCACGGCCAGCAGCAGCGGGGTCGCAGCGAGGAGGGGGTCGACGCCGATCGAGTCGGCGTTGGTGGTGAGCCCGCGCTGGAGCAGCAGCGTGAGCGAGAGCGCGGTTGCAGCGAAGGCGAGCACCTCGAGCACCCACCGGGAGGTGGAGCGAGCGCGCGGGTCGACGTCGCTGCGCGTCTCGCGCAGGCTCCTGCCGGCGGTGGCGAGTGCGGCGATGATGGGAGGTACCAGTGCAACGAGGGCGGGCGCGATGATGAGCTGTGGAGTCCACACCTGGGGGAACACCGCCCAGGCGACTGCGGCACCGATCGCAGCGGCTGGCACCGACAGGAGGAGAGCTTCGACCGCGGCCGAGAAGCGCAGCCCAGCGTCGGACGCGCCCCGCGCCGACGCGAGTGTTAGTGAGGCGCGTCGCCTCACGACGAGGAGGCGAGAGAGCAGCCACAGCACGGCGATGGCGAGGCCGATGGGGCCCGACAGGATCATGGAGACGACGACGGTGGCGACGCCCGCGCGCTGCAGTCCGCCGGTCAGCGCCTGCTCCGATTCGGTTTCGAAGCTCGCGACCGACGCGAATCCGAGGCTGAGTGACTCGGTGAGCCGGTGTGAGCTGCTGAGGAAGCCGCGCAGCTGGGGCAGGAGTTCGGTGACCTCGTCGACCGTGAGGTCGGTGGTGCCGAAGGGGTAGCCGATGGTGGTCTGCATGGTGATCGCCCACCGGTCGCTGAGGGTGCGCCAGCTTGCGGGAGAGACGAACGCGGTGCTCGTGACGATCATCGTGTAGTCGGCCGTGAAGGGCGTGAAGGAGATGCCGGGGCGCAGCGCGGTGGCGTCGAGAGCCCAGTAGGGGTCGTCGGGGTCCTGCGCTTCGAAGATGCCGGTGAGCCGCACCGGCACGGGGTCGGTGGGACCGGAGGGCAGGATCACGTCCCGCGTCTCACCGACGCGCCACTCTCCCCGCTCCGCGGTCGCCGCGGCGAGGGCGATGTCGATGACCGCGGGGGTCTCCTCGCCGGTGGTGCTGTCGAGCGCGGTCGCCGACGGGTCGTAGTCTCCCGGGTACTGGCCGTCGAGCATCCGGATCTTCGATTCGAGGTCGTCGGAGACGGCGACGCGGATGCGCACGATGGGGCTCTGGAAGTCGAGTGCCGGGTTGACGGCGTCATACGATTCGATCGAGGCGGAGCTGAAGGAGCCGGTGCCGAGCGCGCGAACGAGCGGCTCGGGAGCGGCGGACCGGATGGACTCGATCGTGTCGTTGAACCCCGCGAAGGGGTTGTCGGTGGGGTTCAGGGTGGGGGCGCCCTGGCTCGTCGCGATGAGGCTGCTGCGGGTGTGGGGAAGAGCATCCACCTGGTAGTGGGCCTCGTCGCTCGCCATGGCTCGAAGCGCGAGGGGTATGGCGGTGGCGACGGTGGCGAGCAGGATGCACACGATGAAAGTCGCCACGAGGGGTCCGAGCGCCGCGCGGAAGCGGCGGG
>DAOMOV010000106.1:0-4075 GCA_035444505.1 Terrimesophilobacter sp. | reverse complement strand
TACCGTGAGGTTCTCATCGCGTCTCGAGTCTCTCGTCGGTGTTGAGTGCCTGCGCTCGAACCCGGGTGGCGTAGACGAGGGCGATGATGAGCGCGGCGGATGCCGCGACTGCGAGCAGGATGCCGCCGCTGCGCCACGCGAACCCGAGCGGGGTGGTGAGGCCTGCGGGCACGCCGACGACGACGGATCGGGCGAGCCCGGGCACGGTGAGTGCGGCGGTGCCCCAGCCCACGAGGGCCCCTGCGACGATCGACGTCAGCACGATGAGGGTCACCTCGACGAAGCGCGCTCGGGCCTGCGCGCCGGCGTGGACGCCGACCGCGCGCAGCACGCCGACCTCGCCCTTGCGTGATCGGGCGACGGTGAGGGTGACGGCGCCGAGGGAGATCGTCGCGAGGGCGAGGGATGCCGCCGCCGCGACCCACAGGGCGAGCTCGGCGGGCAGCGGGAACGCGGACTGGGTGAGGTCGTCCACCGTGGTCACGGTGACGTCAGGGCCGCCCACAGCGGCGAGTTGGGCGGCGAGTTCGGAGAGCGGGATTGTGCCGTCGCTCGTTACGAGTACGCCGTTGGGGGACGGAATGGGGTCAATTGAGCGAATGAACTGCACGTTGAGGCTTGGCAGGTCGGCAATGATTGCGAACGAATCGGTTGTGCCCGGCACAAACGGCACAAGTGCGGCGACCTTTCCTGCTACCGAGTGATTCCGCGCCCCGACGACGAGATCGTCGCCAACCCCGATCGAAAGATGTTGCGCGAGCCGCTCGTCAATGATGATCGGCGTCGTCGGCATTTCGACGAACGGTTGGCGCCAACCGAAGCCATCGCCGCCGGGTGCGACGCGCGCAGTCCCGGCCTTGAGGTCGAGTCGAAAGTTCGAGGTGATGGATGTTGCCGAAGAATCAAAGCTGTCAAAATTGAAATCAAATTGGATATTCTCTGTGAACCACTGGGACCACGTGCGAAAGTCGATATCGATCGTTTCGCCAGGATCATCCGGTGCTGCGTCGCTACCGTGAGCACGAACGTGTGAAAAAGTGATTGACGTGCTTCCCAAGCCCGTTGGCGCGCTGTGAGCATCAAAGCCCTCGAGGGTCCATGGAGCGACCCCCTCGGGCAATTCCACCCGATGAGTGAAGTGATTCACGACGCCGTCGGTGCGAATTGTGGGAGAACCGAGTTCGATGCGAGCGAGGGTTCCGGCCGCGTCCTGTATCCATACCTCGCTGGAGAGGGTGATGCTGTTGTTCAAGCGCTGATCGATCAGCTCCTGCGGGTATTCGGGAGGGAATGGCACTCGGGGGGCGCTGTATTCGACGTCGACCGACAGAGCAACCGCATCTGCTGGCAAGGCAATGCTGTCGGTTTCAGTCGGCGTCAGCAGGTCGGCGAGTGCCTCGCCGTCTAGCACGCCGCCGGCCGACGCAGTGAGTAGCGGCAGGTTCCCGGCAGGAATAGCAATGAAGGTGGCTGGGTCTCCGACGCTGGCGTCGAAAGCAAGAATGCGACTGGCATCGGCGACACCCGGTAAAAGGGTGTACTCATCGATCGCATCTGGATGGTTCGTCGGGTTAACGAACAACCCTTCGAATTTGACTAGCGCATCCGCGCCCGTGGCGACATGAGCGGTTCGCCCACTGAGCCCCTGCCACGTGGCGGCGTAGCCGGCGGCGACGACGACTCCGCCCGAGGTGAGGGCGATGACGAGCACGGCGGCGGAGTAGCTGACGAGTCCACGCGCGACCTGTCGCACGGAGTAGGCGGGTTGCAGTTTTCTGGATCGTGCGGCGGCAGCCTCGGCGACGCGGCTGAGCGGTGCGAGAAGCAGGAGCACGAGCAGGGCTCCCGCGATGAGGCACAGCGCGGGAGCGAGCACGGCGAGCGGGTTCACGCTGGGGCGGCCTGCCGCATCCGTGACGAGGGGGGAGCCGTAGAACAGCGACTGCCAGACGGCGACGCCCGCTGCGGCCAGCGCCAGAACGGTGCCCGCCACGGTCGTCACCGTGCGGGCACGGCCCGAGTCATCCACGGTGTCGCGCCGCGAAATGCGTGCCGATTCCCGCCACGCCGTCAGCCCCAGCACGGTGAGCACCACCGCAGCCACCACCGCAGCGTACGGCCACGGTAGCACGCTGAACGTCTCGTCGCCGAACAGCAGGTGAAGCACGCCGGTCGCCGCCACCACTCCGACCCCGGCGCCCAGCACGGCGACCACGAACGCCTCAGCGGACGACACCGTCGTCAGCCACGCCGCCGACGCGCCCCGGGAGCGCAGCAGCGCCGTCTCCGGTCGACGCGCGATACTCAGCAGACGTGCGAGCTGCACGAGTGTCACAAGACCCAGGATGCCGACGAGCGCCACGCCGACGGGCGTCACACCGCGAATCGCTCCCAGCCCCGTGAGCACCTGCGCCGTCGTCGCTGGAAGCGCGCCCGCGAGAACGGATGCCGCGCCGAGGCCGTCGGGGAGGGCGCGAATCTCCTCCCGTAGGCCCGTGAACGCCCCGTCGAGCGCGACCCATTCGGTGGGGGTGATGGTGGAGGCATCCGGAACGATCGTCCAGCGGGCAGTCGGGACGATGCCGAATGTCAGCAGCGTCGGCTCATCGACGACGAGCGGACCGAACCCGCGCGTTCCGTCACCCGCGGGGTGACCCTCACCGGTCGCCATCGCCGGGTCACCCATCCAGTACGGGTCGGTGGCGTCGAGCGGCGACCACAGTCCGCTCACCGTGAGCGTCACCGCCCTGTTTCCCTCACCGACCAGCAGCAGGTCGCCCACCGCGATGTCGAACAGGTCCGCGGTCTTCTGCGGCACGGCTGTCTCACCGCTCGCGGGCCACTGACCGGCGACCAGCTCTGCGCGGGTGGCCGTCGACGGGTCGGCGACCACGTGCATCCGCGCCTCAGCCTCACTGTCCGGCGCTGTGAGCGTCGGGGGCTCGCTGACCTCATCCTCACCGGGGAACGACGCCGTATCGGTGGCGTGCACCGTGCGCAGCGGATAGATCGCCAGCGAGCGGTCGACAGTCGCACCGGTGCCTTCGAAGCGCGGCCCCAGCAGTTCGGCCATCGCCGCAGCCTGTGCGTCAGGGTCGTTGGCTTTGGTGTCGATGCGAGCGGCCCCGGCGGTGGGCTGGGCGGAGGTGAGGATGCCGCGTGCCGCCTGCGTCACCGCAAGGTCCAGGTAGCCGGAGAGCCCGACCAGCACGCCCGACACGACCACGGTGACGGCGAACACGGTGAACAGCAGGCCGGACTGGGCCGTCGCTCGCTTAAGCGCGAGAGGCAGTGCGCTCACGATGCTGCCCCTGCCATCGCACCAGCCTACTTATTCAGGCTGCCGCACGGCCCTGCCTCAACGCTCACCGTTCGGGTCTGTTGGGCTGGCCCGGCAAGCGCACCACCCGCCGCTGCGGATATTATCGTGCGATGACTTCTGCGAACCGCGGCTCCGCCGCCCCGCATGTGGTGGTCGCCAGCGACACGGATCAGGCGGGTGAGCTCGCCGCTGATGCATTCGCCGAAGTCCTCACCAGGGCGCGTGACGAGGCTCGGGATGCCGTGTTCGGCTTCGCGACCGGCTCCACCCCGCTGCCCGTGTACGCGGCGCTCGCGAGGCGGCACCTGGACTTCTCCCAGGCGTGGGGGTTCACCCTGGACGAGTATGTGGGGCTGCCTGCGCAGCATCCGGAGCTGTACGAGGCGGTCATCGAGCGTGAGGTCATCGGCCCGCTCGGGTTCGCTCGCGAGCGGATGCGCTACCCGGGCGGCGTGGGCCACGTGAGCCCCCGCCCTGAGCACCGCGCCGCGCTCGACGCCGACTGCCTTGACTTCGAGGCCAACGTCGACCGGCTCGGCGGCATCGACCTGCAACTGCTCGGCATCGGCGCCAACGGGCACGTGGCGTTCAATGAGCCCGGATCGCCGTTCGATTCGCGCACCCGCGTGGTCGAGCTGACGGACCGCACGCGCCGCGATAACGCTCGTTTCTTTCCCAGCCTCAACGAGGTGCCCACCCACGCTGTCACCCAGGGTCTCGGCACCATCGCCCGGGCACGCATCCTCGTCATGG
>DAOMOV010000105.1:0-6811 GCA_035444505.1 Terrimesophilobacter sp. | reverse complement strand
CCGCATGGTGTGACACGCCCCGCACGGTCGTGGCCTATGCTTCAAGCAGTAGCAACCGGCATCCGTTTCGCACTTCGCGCAGGGGGCGTCCCGAACGAAACGAGAAGCGTGGCCGACACGAGCACTCCCGTCATCACCATCACGAGAACCACACGGGGCGGTGGGGGAGTCAGCGCGACGTCCACCTACTCGGCACTGCTCAACACGGTGCGGGACGCGGGTCTCCTGCGCCGACGCACGGGTTTCTACTGGGTCATGTTCTCAGCCATCACCCTCGCCCTTGGCGGCACGGTGACCGGATTCATCCTGTTGGGTGACAGCTGGTTTCAGCTGCTCATGGCGGGTGCCCTGGGCGTGATCCTCACCCAGTACGCATTTCTCGCGCACGAGGCCTCGCACCGGCAGGTGTTCACCTCCGGGCCAGCGAACGATCGCGCGGGGCGCGTGCTGGCGAACCTGTTCGTCGGCATCAGCTACCAGTGGTGGATGGTGAAGCACAGTCGCCACCACGCCAACCCGAACGTCATTGGCAAGGACCCCGACATCGAGCGCGACTTCATCTCGTTCCAGGAGGCGGATGCCGCGAAGGCCCGTGGTCTGTACGCCTGGGCGACCCGGCGTCAGGGCTGGCTCTTCTTTCCCGCCCTGCTTCTGGAAGGGCTGAACCTTCACGCGCACGGTTTCCGCACGGTGTTCGGTCGCGCGAAGGTGGACCAGCGGTGGCTGGAGATCACGATGATTCTCGCTCGCCTCGGTGCGTACCTTTCGGTGCTGTTTCTGGTTCTGCCCCTCGGCATGGCTTTTGCGTTCGTCGGGGTGCAGCTGGGCGTGTTCGGCGTGTACATGGGGGCGTCGTTCGCACCGAACCACAAGGGCATGCCGATTCTGCCGCGGGAGTCAAAGGTTGATTTTCTGCGTCGTCAGGTTCTGACGTCACGCAACATCAAGGGTGGGTTCCTCATGGACACGCTCATGGGCGGCTTGAACTACCAGATCGAGCATCACCTGTTCCCGAACATGCCGCGCCCGGCGCTGCGTCGGGCGAATGAGATTGCGAAGGAGTACTGCGCGACTCACAGCATCCCGTTCACCGAGACGAGCCTGCTTGAGTCGTACGGCATCGTGGTGCGCTACCTCAACCGCGTGGGGCTCGCGGCGCGCGATCCGTTCGAGTGCCCGGTCGCGGCCCAGTTCGGCCGTTAACGCTGGTTCAGGGCGCTTCGCCGCCCTTGTCGATGCGTTCGGCCTGCGGACGCTTGGGCGTGATGCCGTCGCCCGAGGACTGGTGCCGGATTCGCCTGATCACCCACGGCACGAGGTATTCGCGCGCCCACTCGAGGTCTTGAATCTTCGCGTGTCGCCATGACACCGCGGGCAGGGGTTCGGGGTGAACGGGGTCGAGGTCGTGTTCGACGCCGAGTGAGTCGAGCACCATGCGCGCGACGGTGTGGTGCCCGAGCGGCGAGAAGTGCAGGCGGTCGGGCGCCCACATCTGCGGGTCTTTGAGCTCTCTCATCGCCCACATGTCGGCGATGACGAGGTCGTGCCGCAGGGCGATCGCGTGCAGGTTCTCGTTGAAGATGGCGACTTTGCCCCGGATGCGGCCGAGAACCGGGGTGGTGCCGATGTCGGGCCCGTTGAAGAGCACCACAGTGGCCTTGTCGCTGCGCAGCCGCTCGATTCCGGTCTCGAGACGTGCGGCGACGTCGTCGGGGTCGGTGCCGGGCCGGATGATGTCGTTGCCGCCGGCGGAGATGGTGATCAGGTCGGGGCGAAGCTCGAGGGCGGGTTCGACCTGCTCGTCGAGGATCTGCTGCAGCAGCCGACCGCGGATGGCGAGGTTGGCGTAGGCGAAGTCGGTGGTGCGCTCTGCAAGTTCTTCGGCGACACGATCTGCCCACCCGCGGTGCCCGCCGAGGCTTTGCGGTTCGGGGTCGCCGATTCCTTCGGTGAAGGAGTCGCCGATGGCGACCATGCGTGACCAGGGGTGCTGCTGTGTCATGTCTTTAGCGTGCCGCAATGGGGTAGGCGGGCGCGAATCTATGCGCCTGAGTAGTTGCTGGGTAGTTGCTGGGAAAAGATGTCCCCCGAATGGGTGACGTGGCATTCTTGTGTCGAGCTCGTCGGTTCCGATGGGTTCTCAACGACAGGGAGGTTCTTCCATGGGTTGGATTGCTTTCACCATTCTCGGCCTCATCGCGGGGGCTATTGCGAAGTTCCTGCTGCCGGGTCGTCAGGGCGGCGGCTGGATCGCCACGCTGATCCTCGGTGTGATCGGGGCCCTCCTCGGCGGCTGGCTCGCCGGAGCTCTCTTCGGAATCGGATACGAGGACTTCTTCTCGATCCAGTCATGGCTGATTGCGATCGCGGGAGCGGTCGTGGTTCTGCTCATCTGGGGTGCGATCACTCGCGGCCGCAGCAGGGCTTGATTCGCTGACGTCGTGGGCCGGTCGCATTCGGTGCGGGCGGCCCACAAGCATTTCTGCCGTCGACGCGGTCTCGGTTTCGCGGCAGTGCCGGGTATTGTCTCCTACGGTGTCGTCAAACAGTGTGGGCTCGGAGTCGTCGTTTCGGCTTGGACCGGCATTTCCGGAGCGCGCGGCTCGCGGCACCGCTGACAAGCTTCGCGCGTGGCAGGCCGAGGCGGTCGATCGGTACTGGGCGGCTTCCCCGGACGGCGCCGGACCCCGCGATTTCCTGGTCGCGGCAACACCCGGGGCAGGCAAGACGACGTTTGCGCTGCGGCTCGCGACAGAGCTGCTCTCCCGCAGAGTCATTGATCGGGTCACCGTGGTGACGCCCACGGATCACCTCAAGAGACAGTGGGCGGATGCCGCGCATCGCGTCAGCTTGCGACTCGATCCCGGGTTCCGAAACAGCCACGGGCGTCCTGCGGCGTCGGCACGGCACTTTCAGGGGCTCGCCGTCACCTACGCTCAGGTGGCTCTGAGGCCGGTGCTGCACCGCGCGATCACTCAAGCGCATCGCACGCTCGTCATTCTTGACGAGGTGCACCACGGTGGCGACGCGCTGAGCTGGGGCGATGGCATCCGTGAGGCGTTCGAGTCGGCGACGCGACGGTTGAGCCTCACGGGCACACCGTTCCGGTCTGACACGGCACCGATCCCCTTCGTGGACTATATGCCGGACGAGCAGGGCATCCGGGTCTCTCGCCCCGACTACAGCTACGGGTACGGGCGCGCCCTCGCAGACGGCGTGGTGCGGCCGGTGATCTTCTTGGCCTACGCGGGAAATATGCGATGGCGCACCCGGGCGGGCGAGGAGATGCACGCCCGGCTCGGTGAGGGCGACACGAAAGATGTCACTTCGGGCGCATGGCGCACAGCGCTCGATCCGGAAGGGGACTGGGTTCCGCAGGTGCTGCGGGCGGCGAACCATCGGCTCACCGAGGTGCGGCACGCGGTTCCGGATGCCGCGGGTCTCGTGATCGCGACGGACAAGGCTGTCGCGCGGGCCTACGCGCGCATCCTGGAGCGGGTCTCGGGCGAGGCGCCCACGGTGGTGCTGTCGGACGAGAAGGAGTCGAGTGAGCGGATCGCGGCGTTCGCGGAGGGGACGAGCCGGTGGATGGTGGCGGTGCGCATGGTGTCAGAGGGAGTGGACATTCCGCGTCTCGGGGTGGGGGTCTATGCGACATCCGCGTCGACGCCGCTCTTCTTCGCCCAGGCAGTGGGTCGTTTCGTGAGGGCGCGTCGCCGCGGGGAGACGGCGTCGATCTTTCTGCCGTCGGTTCCGCAGCTCATGGGGCTTGCGTCGGAGTTGGAGCGCGAGCGCGATCACGCTCTCGACCGCACGCCCGCTGACGGCCTGGAGGAGATACTGCTCGACGATGAGCCTGCTGCCGAAGCCAACGAGTCCGAGCGTGCCTCCGCTGACGCTGATCTGTTCGACTTCACGCCCCTCGCCTCGGACGCGAACTTCGACCGGGTGCTGTTCGATGGGGCCGAGTTCGGTTTCGCGGCGGAGATCGGCACACCGGAGGAGCTGGACTTCATCGGGCTGCCGGGCATTCTGGAACCGGATCAGGTGCGTGAGCTGCTGCGGCAGCGGCAGGCGCCTCAGTCTCGCCGTTCGAAGCAGCGCGGCACACCGGTATCGCAGCCGCTGTATCGCACCCTGAAGGAGCAGCGGGCCCTGCTCAACGGCCTTGTGGCGTCGCGTGCGCGACGAACCGGCCAGCCGCACTCACACATCCATGCTGAGCTTCGTCGTCGCGCGGGAGGACCGCCTGTGGCCCAGGCTTCGGTCGCACAGCTCCAGGCGCGCATCGACCTGCTGCGGGCTGGCTAGTTCGGTTCGGCTAGTTGTTCATGTCGGCGGCGAGCGGCCACGGCTGCACGCGCTCGAGCTGCACGGCGAGGGAGAGCAGTGTCATCTCGTTGCCGGGCGCGGCGACGAGCATGACCGCGGTGGGCAGGTGCTTCTCGTCGAATCCGGCGGGCACGCTCGCAGCCGGGTAGCCGAGCATGTTCCACAGGGACGGGAAAGGCGCGTAGCGCAGATTCGACCAGATGTTGGCGAACCACGACCGTTTGTGCCAGGCGTGGGCGAGCGGTGGCCTGCGGGCGAGTGTGGGCGTCATGATGACGTCGTAGTCGGCGAAGAGTGCGCGTGCCTTGGCGTCTTCGCGATCGGCGTCGGCGGGTCTCACCCATCCTCGGCGCTGTGCTCTGAGGCCGAGTTTCACGTGCCTGCGGGTGCGGGGCTCGAGCCTGGCGTGGTCGAGGTCGTGGGCGTCGCTCGCGACTCCCGAGAACCAGCGAGCGAAGAGCGGGATGGGGTTCGCGGGGTAGGGGTATTTCAGCACTGTGACCTCGTGCCCGGCTGCGCGCAGTGCGTCCGCGGTGCGATTCACCGCCTCGCGCCACGGGCGGGTCACGCTCACGAGGAACGAGGGCGTGTTGGTGGCGACGGCGATGCGCAGCGGATGCGGTGGCTCAGTCACGGAGGCGAGTGTCGGGTCGGCGGCCATGACGGAGAGGGTGAGTGCGGCATCCGCGACCCTGTGCGCGATGACCCCGTTCTCGCTCATGCCGCCCCAGGAGTCGTGGCCCATCCCGGCGGGCACCGTGCCGCGGCCGGGTTTGATGCCGAAGGTGCCGGTTGCCGCTGCGGGAATGCGAATCGACCCCATGCCGTCGGCGGCATGTGCTACTGGGACGATGCCTGCGGCGACGGCGGCGGATGCTCCGCCGGAAGAGCCACCGGGTGCATGATCGGGGTTCCAGGGGTTGGTGACGTGACCGTAGTGGGAGTCTGTCGTGCCGAACACGCACAGTTCAGGCACGCGCGTGGTGCCGAGGATGATGGCACCCGCGTCGCGGAGGCGTCGCACAACCTCGTGGTCGTGGTCCGCGGCGGCTGCGCTGGTGGCTCGGGAACCGACGCGAAGGGGGTGGCCGGAGACGGGGATGTTGTCTTTGATGAGCACGGGAAGGCCAGCGAGCGGCAGCGCGGCAAGATCGTCGCGGTCGCCGAGCCGTTTCGCCTCTGCGCGTGCCTCCTCGGCGAAGAGTTCGTGGATCGCGTCGTAGCGTGCGGCGGCATGCGCGCGTTCAATGGCTGCCTCGGCGATGTCGAGTGGTGTGCGCGTGCCTGTCTGTGCCGCGCGGATGATGTCAGTGGCACTCTTGAGGCGTGGATCGCTGGGAGTGGCCGGGGTGCTGGTCATGCGCCCAGTATGGCCGATCGGCGTGTGGGGGCGGCTACTGGAAGTCGCGGGAGCGGGTTCCTGCCGTGACGAGCAACGGCTCGAGCCGGTCGGCGACAACGTTGATGACGCCCTCGGGGGAGCGTTCGAGGATGCCGCGCACGATGAGGGCAGGGGATTCGCGGGCGGTGCGACGGTGGCGTTTCCAGGCGCCGGGGCTGCAGACGATGTTGACGAGCCCGGTCTCGTCTTCGAGGTTCATGAAGGTGATGCCGCTCGCGGTCGCGGGGCGCTGCCGGTGGGTGACGAGCCCGGCGACTTCGACGCGGCGACCGGTTTCGGCGGTTGTGAGGTCGGTGGCGGTGAGCACGCCGCGGTGAGTGAGGGCATCGCGCGTGTGCCGGATGGGGTGGTCGTCAGTGGAGACCCCGGTGGCCCACAGGTCGCCTGCGAGTCTCTCGGCGTCGCTGGGCAGGCGAAACAGTGGGGGTTGCACGGTAAGGGTGGTGCCGTCGAGGTATTCGGCGCGATTCTGCGCGGCGGCACCGGCTTGCCAGAGTGCTTCGCGGGTGCTGAGGCCGAAGCTTTCGAACGCGCCCGCAGCGGCGAGGGCTTCCAGTTGACTGGTGCTGAGGCCGACCCTGCGCACGAGGTCTCCCATGTCACGGAACTCGCCCCGCTCGGCGCGCTCGGTGACGATGCTCGCGGCGACCGACGCGCCGATGCCACGCACGGAGGCGAGGCCGAGGCGCACGGCGTGTGAGGCATCCTGCCTGTGATCGTCGGTGCTGAAGGGTGCGTCACGGTCGAAGGGGGGCACGGGCGGCTGGTCGCGGGTGAGGCAGTGCGCGCTGGCCGAGCGATTCAGCGGAGCCGAATCGTATCGAGACCCGTCGAGGGGTTCGAGGCTTGCATCCGCCCCGGAGCGCTGGATGTCGGGGCGGAGCACCTCGACACCGTGGCGGCGGGCGTCGGCGATGAGGCTCGCGGGCGAGTAGAACCCCATGGGCTGGGCGCGGAGCAGCGCAGCGAGAAAGGCGGCGGGGTAGTGCAGTTTCAGCCAGGAGCTGGCGTAGACGAGCAGAGCGAAGCTGAGGGAGTGGCTCTCGGCGAAGCCGAAGTTCGCGAAGGCCTGGATCT
>DAOMOV010000104.1:1564-6854 GCA_035444505.1 Terrimesophilobacter sp. | reverse complement strand
CACGTGTCGCGTCGTCGATGCGGTACTCGTAGCGTCGCCACACCGCGGAGAACCGCGCATCGAATCCGGGCTGTGCGGTGCGCGCACCCAGAACGACAACGTCGACGTTCTTGCCCAACACGCCGCCCAGGCGTCGCGCCAGCACCCCGGCCGCGTCACGATCGGCCGCGTCACGAGGCGCAGCGCTCGCATTCGACCCACGCAGCGCGCGACCTAGACTCGCCAGCTGCTTCGGTGTCAGGTCGAGGTGGGCGACCTGGCCGGTTGCGTGCACCCCCGCATCGGTCCTCCCCGCGACCACGAGAGAGGGGGCGGGCGGAAACCTCGAGAACACGGTCGCGAGGGCATCCTCGAGCACGCCCTGCACGGTGCGGCGCCCCGGCTGACGCGCCCATCCGCTGAAGTCGGTGCCATCGTACGCGAGGTCGATTCGCACTCGAATCGTGGGCTCCTCCGGTTCTTCAGGCACGGCTTCGAGTCTACGGAATTGGCGGGGCGGCGCCCGTCGTAGTATCGAGGCACCATGTCGTTCTCGACCCCGACACTGCCTACCCCGACCGCGTCGATGCCGAGCGCAGCGAGCGCTACCCCCGGGGGTGTGCCGACCGCGCGCGCGTCGTGGTTTGCGGGCCTCGATGGGCTGCGCGCCATCGCTGTCATCACGGTCATGCTGTTTCACATGACGCCGGGGTTCGTCGTCGGTGGATACGTCGGGGTGGACCTTTTCTTCGTCATCAGCGGGTTCCTCATCACAAGCCTCCTTCTTCGTGAGCACGCGAAGAGCGGCGGCATCCGACTCGTCGCGTTCTGGCAGCGTCGCGCGCGCCGACTCCTGCCCGCGCTCGGTCTCGTACTGCTCACCTGCTGCGGCGCCGCTGCCGTCATCGGGGGAGACGTGCTGCTTGGCCTCGGCCGACAAGTGCTTGGTGCGATCACCTTCAGCAGCAACTGGCTCGCGATCGCCGCCGGCGACAGCTATTTCGACGAGACCGCACCGGAACTCCTTCGCAACCTGTGGTCCCTCGCCGTTGAGGAGCAGTTCTACGTACTGTGGCCTCTCGCAGTGCTCGCGCTCATCATGGTGCGGATGCGGTGGGCACGCATCGCGATCGTGGTCGCGGTGGCGGTGGGCTCGGCGGTGGCCATGGCTGCCCTGTTCGTGCCGGGCTCCGATCCGACGCGGGTGTACTACGGCACAGACACGCACGCATTTGGACTGGCTCTGGGGGCGGCGCTGGGCTTCGCCACGGCGAACCGTGAGGCGGTATCGGCGGCGTGGGGGTCTGCCGCGAAGCTGGTGCTGCAACTGGCGGGGGCTGTCTCGATCGTCGGTGTGATCGTGATTGCGTCGGTCATGCGTGAGGATGACGAGTTCGTTTACCGCGGCGGCCTCGTGGTTGTGGCCGTGCTGACGACGGCGGCGATCGCCGCGGCGATCCAGCCGGGGTCGTGGCTGGGGCGCATCCTCGATGTGCGGCCGCTGCGCTGGATCGGTGAACGCTCTTACGGGCTGTACCTGTGGCACTGGCCCGTATTCGTGCTTGTCGTCGCAGCGCTCGGGGACTGGAATCGCGAGGGTGCGACCGGCTGGGCCCTCGGCGGCATCGCTCTTGTCATCACTGTCGTCTGTGCGGCTGCGTCGTATCAGTGGTTGGAGCAGCCGATTCGCAAGCAGGGTTTCGTCGAGACGCTGCGGCGGGTCATCCCTGGGGTCATCGAGCCGGGGTGGCGCGCGGTGGCGGCGGGGATCGCCATCGTGCTCGTCAGTGTCGGTGGCGTCTCGAGCGTTGTTGCCGTCGCGAGCGACCCGGGCAAGAGTGAGGCGCAGTTGCAGATCGAGGCGGGAATCGCCGCACTCAAGGTGCTCACACCTCCTCCGGCCGACGCTGCCCCGAAGCAGAGCGAGCCGCGCGAACTGGTCGTTGCGACGGGAGACCAGATCACGGCAATCGGCGACTCCGTGATGCTGGCGTCAGCCACCGGGCTCTACGAGGCCCTCCCGGGCATCGATATCGACGCGGCCGTGTCGCGCCAGCTGTCGACGGTGCCCGATATCGTGGCGGCGAAACTCTACGAGGGCTCGCTGCGTGAGGTCATCGTCATCGGTCTTGGCACGAATGGTCCGATCAACGTCGCCTACCTCGATCAGGTGCGTGACATTGCGGGGCCAGACCGTCAGGTCGTGCTCATCAGCGTGTACGCACCGCGGTGGTGGATCCCCGAGGTCAATCAGTCGCTCTCGCTCTACGCGCTGCGCCACCGCGACGTGGAGCTCGCCCACTGGTACACCGCCATCGTCGACCAGACCAATCTGCTCGCCCGTGACCACGTGCATCCGGGGCCCGCGGGCGGTCGCCTCTACGCGGCCGCGGTGCAAGACGCCCTGCAGCGCCTCGCCGAGCTTCCTCCCATGCTCAACCCCAACGACTACGGGCTCGCCCCGCACCCCGCCTAGCGTGGCTAGAACTGCTTGTTCAGCTCCATGCTCCGGTCGGAGACCGTGAAGCCGACCTGCTCGTAGAGCGCGGTGGCCCCCGTCGGCGACTCGGCATCGACATCGAGAACAGCGCCCTCGAGTCCGTCGGCACGATAGGCCTCGAGCGTGTGGGTCAGCAGGGCTCGCGCGATGCCCCGACCCCGGTGCTCGCGTCGCGTACCGACGAGGTTGATGTAACCGTGCGAAAAGCCCTGCCCCTCGAAGTCGCCCGGGTTGACCTCCGACATCACGAAACCGGCAACCTCGCCATCGGGGGCCAGCGCGAGAAACGACAGGTCGTGCCGTTTGCTCGACCGGCGAATGGCGATCTCCCACACCTCTTCCGGTGTCGGCTGGCTGCCCCAGTGGTCGCGGAACGAATCGTTCCTTGCGCGCCGAACCTGCTCCGAGCGGGAAAGATCGAAGGGCACGATCTCATAGCCCGCGAGCGGGTGCGACGCGATCGGTTGATCGAGACGACGCTGCAGCTGCAAGAAGTGCCGAGCAACCTCGAAGCCGTGCCGCTGCGCCAAGCGCACGAATGACGTGTTGGGTTCGTCGGCCCAGGCGACAAACACCCCGGGTACTGTCGCATCGGACTGGGCGAGCAGCTGCAGGCCCCGCGCCTCCTGCCAGGCGAGAATCCGACGGCCAATGCTGCGAGCACGGTGCGACGGTCGCACTCCACCGAACATGAGAGCGCGAATAGCGGTCTCCTGCCCGGGAATGATCGTGACGAACCCCCAGGCGATGACGTTGCCGCTCTCGTCCTGGGCGAGCAGGGTGTCACGTTCGTGGTCGACCCACGAGTGAACGAAGTGCTCCTGCACGTCTTCGAGCGTCAGGCGATATTGCGGGTGGTCAACCTCGCCGATCTCGAGTTCGCACTCGAGAATCGCCGGAGCGTCCTCCATCGTCGCGGATCGCCAGACTATGCCTTGACCGGATGCGGGCAGTCCCACGGTGACGGGTGCGTCGACGCGGTCACGAAGGGGGCGGATGCTGCTCACCAGACGAGCGTAGGGCCCCAACCCTGAGGTGGGACCCTACGCTCTGTAACGATCGTGCGACTACGCGTCAGCCTTGGGCTTATCGTCCTCCGCGTCAGTGGGGTCCTCCGCGTCAGTGGGGTCCTCGGCGCTGTCCGCCGACGGTGCGGACTCGGCAGATTCAGCAGATTCCGCAGATTCAGCGGACTCGGCCGACGCTGCTGCCTCGTCGACGGCATCCGTCGCTTCGTCAGCGGCCTCGACTGCGGGCTCGACTGTGGGTGCAGCGGCAGCCTTCGGCTTCTCAGCCTTGGCCGGCTTGGCCGCCTTGGGCTTCGCCTGCACCGGCTCGAGCACGAGTTCGATCTGCACCATGGGGGCGTTGTCACCCTTGCGGAACCCGAGCTTCGTGATGCGCGTGTACCCGCCCTCGCGCTCGGCGACGAGCGGCGCGATCTCGGTGAAGAGCTCGTGCACGACCGACTTGTCGCCGATGACCGCGAGCACGCGGCGACGCGCGTGCAGATCGCCGCGCTTCGCGAACGTGATGAGGCGCTCGGCGACGGGGCGAAGTCGCTTCGCCTTCGTCTCGGTGGTCTTGATGCTCTTGTGGGTGAAGAGCGCTGCGGCGAGGTTGCCGAGCAGGAGCCGCTCGTGTGCGGGTCCTCCTCCGAGGCGGGGTCCCTTGGATGGCTTAGGCATGAGTGGTTGTCTCCAGTGTCAAAAGTTGGTCGGGTTGACGATCAGCGGTACTCGTCGTCGTCATCGTCGTTGCCGCTGTAGAAGTGGGCACCGTCGAATCCGGGAACGGCGTCCTTGAGCGACAGGCCGAGCTCGACGAGCTTGTCGCGCACTTCGTACACCGACTTCTGACCGAAGTTGCGGATGTTGAGCAGCTGCGTCTCCGAGAGTGCGACGAGTTCGCTCACGGTGTTGATGCCCTCGCGCTTGAGGCAGTTGTAGCTGCGCACCGACAGGTCGAGGTCTTCGATGGGCATGCTCAACTCACTGGAGAGAACAGCGTCGACCGGCGCGGGGCCGATCTCGATGCCCTCGGCGGCGGTGTTGAGCTCACGGGCGAGCCCGAAGAGTTCGACGAGTGTCTTGCCGGCGGAGGCGACTGCGTCGCGGGGGCTGATCGAGTTCTTCGTCTCGACGTCGACGACGAGGCGGTCGAAGTCGGTGCGCTCACCGGCACGCGTCGCCTCGACGCGGTAGGTGACTTTGAGCACGGGCGAGTAGATCGAGTCGATCGGGATCTGGCCGGCCTCGCTGAATTCGCTGCGGTTCTGTGTCGCGGAGACGTAGCCGCGGCCGCGCTCGATGGTCAATTCGAGTTCGAAGCGCGCCTTGTCGTTGAGAGTCGCGATGACGAGCTCGGGGTTGTGGATCTCCACACCCGCGGGAGCGGAGATGTCGGCCGCGGTCACCTGACCGGCTCCCTGCTTGCGCAGGTAGGCGGAAATGGGCTCGTCGTGCTCGCTGGAGACGACGAGGTCCTTGATGTTGAGGATGATCTCGGTGACATCTTCCTTCACACCGGGGATGGTGCTGAACTCGTGCAGCACACCGTCGATGCGGATGCTGGTGACGGCCGCGCCGGGGATGGAAGAGAGCAGGGTGCGGCGGAGGGAGTTTCCGAGGGTGTAGCCGAAGCCCGGTTCCAGGGGCTCAATGATGAAGCGTGAACGGAACTCGGAGACGTTCTCTTCGGTCAGGGTGGGGCGTTGTGCAATGAGCACTGTGTGTTCCTTTCGGCGAAGTGTCCGCTATTTGACACTTAGGGCTCGGTCGGTGGCTGGCCGACCGCTGTGTTTAGTTGTGT
>DAOMOV010000104.1:0-1464 GCA_035444505.1 Terrimesophilobacter sp. | reverse complement strand
GGGCGAACGCCGTTGTGCGCCTGGGGGGTGACGTCGTTGATGGAGCCGACCTCGAGGCCGGCGGCCTGAAGCGAGCGGATCGCGGTCTCGCGGCCCGAGCCCGGGCCCTTGACGAAGACATCCACCTTCTTCATGCCGTGCTCTTGCGCCTGGCGGGCGGCCGATTCAGCGGCGAGCTGCGCGGCGTAAGGGGTCGACTTGCGCGAACCCTTGAAGCCGACGCCACCGGACGACGCCCAGCTGATGACCGCACCCGACGGGTCGGTGATCGAGACGATCGTGTTGTTGAAGGTCGACTTGATGTGCGCCTGCCCGAGGGCGATGTTCTTCTTCTCTTTGCGGCGCGGTTTGCGGGCGGCCGACTTGGGTGCTGCCATGTTCCAGTTCTCCTGTCGAAAAGTTCGGTGATCGAGTAGCGGCTCGTGTATCGAGCTCAGCGGGCCTTCTTCTTGCCGGCGACGGTGCGCTTGGGACCCTTGCGGGTGCGCGCGTTCGTCTTGGTGCGCTGGCCGTGCACGGGAAGGCCCTTGCGGTGGCGGATGCCCTCGTAGCTGCCGATCTCAACCTTGCGACGGATGTCTGCGGCAACCTCACGGCGGAGGTCACCCTCGACCTTGAAGTTGCCTTCGATGTAGTCGCGGAGGGCGATGAGTTGATCGTCGGAAAGGTCCTTGACGCGGATGTTTCCGTCGATGGCGGTGTCGGCGAGGGTCTTCAGAGCCCTCGTGCGGCCCACGCCGTAGATGTACGTCAGTGCGACCTCAACCCGCTTGTCGCGGGGAATGTCGACTCCTGCTAGACGAGCCATGCGGCTTCTCCTGTTGGTCCGTGAAGGTGTGGAGCAGTACCGGTGCCCGAGCCTTCTCTCGAGGTGTCCCCGCCCGGTCATCGACCGGTCGGTTATTGGCGCTGCCAGTTTGTGTTCAGTTGTGTGATTCCGACGGTCGGGACGACCGTCGGCGTCAGGGCGCGAAGGCCAGAAATGGCCTTCGCTTGTTCAGCCCTGACGCTGTTTGTGGCGGGGGTTCTCGCAGATGACCATGACGCGGCCGTGGCGACGAATCACCTTGCACTTGTCACAGATCTTCTTGACGCTGGGGTTGACCTTCATTTGTTCCTCTTCGCTGTCCTCGTACCCGCGCTGGGCGCGGGCCGTTACTTTCCAGCAGTGGGTTCCTACTTGTAGCGATAGACGATTCGGCCGCGGGTCAGATCGTAGGGGCTCAGTTCGACGATCACGCGGTCCTCGGGGAGGATGCGGATGTAGTGCTGACGCATCTTGCCCGAAATGTGGGCGAGAACTTTGTGGCCGTTGGTCAGCTCAACGCGGAACATCGCGTTGGGCAGAGCTTCGACCACCGAGCCTTCGATCTCGATGACACCGTCTTTTTTGGCCATTGCCTCACTGTCATTAGGATTGCCCGACTGCCAGTCGTGCGGATGGATGTGCGGCGTTCTCAGGCA
>DAOMOV010000103.1:0-6921 GCA_035444505.1 Terrimesophilobacter sp. | reverse complement strand
GAAGGAGGCTTTCGTCGCCGACGAGAAGAAGAAGCCCGTGCTGAAGCCGAAGACCGAGAAGGCCGACAAAGCTGAGAAGGCTGAGAAGACCGAGAAGGCCGACAAGACCGAGAAGGCCGACGACACCGAGGCCACGGCAGCGGATGCGGCAGCCGAAGTCCCCGCCGAAGAGGCAGCCGCTGCTGAGCCCACCGCTGAGGCTCCAGCAGCCGACGCGGTTGCCGAGGAAGCGCCTGCTGATGCTCCGGCTGAGGACGCCGCCGCAGAGACTCCTGCCGACGACGCAGACAAGGCCTGACGTTGCTCGTCGCCGCACTGGAACACCTCGTCAAGGGGATCGTCGATCACCCCGATGAGGTGCAGGTGACGGAGCGCCAGACGAGCCGTGGAGAGCTCCTCGAGGTGCGCGTGCACCCGGAGGACCTCGGTCGCGTGATCGGTCGCGGTGGCCGCTCCGCGACCGCGCTGCGCACCCTGGTGACGGCGCTTGCGGGTGGCCGCCGGGTTCGAGTTGACGTGGTGGACACCGATTCCTAAGCGGCCCGACCCCGATAACACCCGGCTTCGGGTGGGTCGACTCACCAAGGCGCACGGTCTCAAGGGAGCGATCAAGATCGAGCTGTACACGGACGAGCCCGCGAGACGGTTCGTTCCCGGTGCGCAGTTCCATCTTCAAGTGCCAGAGGCCTCCCCGTGGTTCGGCAAGACGCTCACTCTCGCCGAACTGCGCTGGTACAACCAGCATCCGGTGGTCTTCTTCGAGGGTGTCACCGATCGCACGATCGCGGAGTCGCTCATCAAGGCGATTCTGCTCATCGACCACGACCTCGCGAGCGAGCCCGTCGAAGAGAACGCCTGGTACGACCACCAGCTCGTCGGGCTCACCGTGCTGCGCGACGGCAAACCGATCGGCACGATCACGCACCTGGAGCACCTCCCAGCACAAGACCTTCTTGTTGTCGCGACGGATGCCGGCGAGGTGATGGTGCCGTTCGTTGCCGCCATCGTTCCCACCGTGGACGTGGTCGGCGGTACGCTCACGGTCACTCCGCCGCCGGGCCTGTTCGAGCCTGTGCCGGGGGAGCCTGAAGCCGGCGGCGAGCAGACGGCCGAGTCGACGGGGAACGACGAAGCCTAGACTTGCCGCGTGCGCATCGACATCGTCACGATCTTTCCGGACTACTTCTCGGTGCTCGACGTCTCCCTTCTGGGCAAGGCCCGCGAGTCGGGAATCATCGACCTCGCTGTGCGCGACCTGCGCAACCACACCCACGACCGGCACCGCACGGTCGATGACACCCCCTACGGTGGCGGCGCGGGCATGGTCATGAAGCCCGAACCGTGGGGTGAAGCCCTCGATGCGGTGCTAGAGACTCGCCGGTCGAGGGATTCGGCGAAGCCGAATAGTATCGAGACCCGCGAGCAAAGCCGCGCGCCCCTCATCATCTTCCCGTCCCCCGCCGGCGAGCTGTTCACCCAGCCGGTTGCGCAGGAGCTCGCCTCAGAGCAGCACCTGGTGTTCGCGTGCGGCCGCTATGAGGGCATCGATGAGCGCGTGGTCGATTACGCCCGGAGCCGTGCGAGGGTACGCAAGCTCAGTCTCGGCGACTACGTGCTCAATGGTGGTGAAGTGGCGTCGTTGGCGATGATCGAGGCGATTGCGCGACTCATTCCCGGGGTCATCGGCAACCCGGAGAGTCTCGCCGAGGAGTCCCACTCGGATGGGCTGCTCGAGTACCCGAGCTTCACGAAGCCGGCGTCGTGGCGGGGCCTCGACGTGCCAGACGTGCTGTTGAGCGGCAACCACGCGGCGATTGCGGCGTGGCGTCGTGAGCAGCAGCTGGATCGCACCCGCCGCATCCGCCCTGACCTGCTACCGCCCGACAATTAGTGCCCCCGGGGCTGGGGGTGGAGGTTGTCGATTATCAGTCAGTAGTCTGATTGTGATGACTGTTCCGCTTCTCGTGAGACCGCGCGTGAGCGCACTGTTCGATGCGGGGGCGGATGCGCCGATCACGCTCGTGAGCGGTATGGCGGGTGCGGGCAAGTCGACGGCAGTGCGGCAGTGGCTTGAGTCTCGCGGAGGTCGTCACGCCTGGCTCGACTTAGCGGTTCTCGCGCAGGATCCGGTTCGCTTCTGGGGCGAGTTCTCGGCGGCGCTGGTTGTGGCCTGGGCCTTCGATGGTGTGCCCGATGCGGATGCGTTCGATGACCTTGCGGGGCTCGTGATCCCCGATTCGCTCACCGTGGTGCTGGACGACGTGCACTTCGCGGTGGGCACGCCGCTTTTCGCACAGCTTGCAGTTCTGCTGCGCTCGCTGCCGCACGGGGTGAGCATCGTGCTGGTGTCGCGCTCCCGCCCGTCGCTGGGGCTGTCGCGCCTCAGCGCGGAGGGTCTCGTTCATGAGGTCGATGCTGAATCTCTCGCATTCACGCGGGCAGAGATAGCGGAGTTCCTCGATGCCGATGCCGAGACGGCGGATGCCGTGGCAGGGTTCACTCGGGGCTGGCCGATCGCGGTGGCGTTCAGCAGGTCCCTGGGTGCGACGACCGGAGCGGTGGCGACCGAGTGGGCGGGGCCGCGTCGCGCGGTGGCGGAGTTCCTTGCCGAGGAGGTGGTGTCGTCGCTCCCGGATGATCTGGCGGTCGTGGCGCGTGAGGCGAGCGTGCTGGATGTTGTCACCACCGAGGTCGTGGGTGACGTGCTGGAGATCGCCGATGCGGGGGAGCGGCTGGCACGGCTGTCGTCGCTCACGCCGATTCTCGCCCCGGTGGAGGGCGGCTGGGTGATGCACGCTGTCGTGCGCGACGCGTTCATCGCGGAGCTGCTGCGTCGCTCTCCGGAGCGGGTGCGAGAACTGCATGCGCGCGCATCCGGGTTCTTTGAGACTCGCGACATTGCGGCCGCGATTTCCCACGCCCTCGAGGCGGAGGCGCCCGAGCGGGCGGTCGCTCTGCTCGAGCAGAACCTGATTCGGCTGCAGCACGTGCCGTATTCGACGCAGTTGCTGTGGCTGCTGGCGCTCTCCGATGGTGCTATCGGGGCTCATCCGGCATTGAGTGCGCATGCGGCGCTGGTGGCGGCGTACGAGCGCAGGTTCGAGCTGGCTGAGTCGTGGCTATCCGATCGGGAGACGTCGACACCGACCACACTCGACGAGCTGGGGGCGCGCACGATGCGGTTCGTGCTGTTGGGTGATCTGCCTCGCCTGCGTGAACCCGCCCAGCGGCTTCTCGCCGAGGTCACGGAGGAGTCGACGCTGTGGGCTCTCGCGCACGGGGCGCTGACGGGGGCGCTGCGCTCCACGGGGGACTTCGAGGGCGCCCTCGCGGTGATGCTGTCGATGTTCCGCGGCCGTGACAGTGTCTCTGAGCCCCTGCTGCTGCTTCAGTCGAGTGCGCGGGCGTGCGCGGTGAGGCTGTTCCTCGATCTGGGTAAGGCGCATCAGGCGCAGGCGGCGCTCGCCGAGCTGCGCGACTGGGTTGAAGGGTTGGCGGATGCGAGTGGTCTCGACCGCGCCTACCTCGCCTGGGCAGAGGCGATGGTTGCGCTCGAGGAGGGGGGCGTTGCGGCGGCGGGTGCGTGGTCGGAGCCGCCGCGACCTGCGCTGTCGCTGGGGCTGCCGTTCTATGAGGTGTGGTTGCAGCTCGACTTCGCGCGAGTACGGGCGGCGGTGGGAGATGACCGTGCGGCCCGCCGGGCGCTCTACCGCGTGCAGTCTCTGCTGGGCCGGTTCGCTGATGCGGGGCTCATGACCGAGTGGTTGAGCGAGGTGGGCGCGCCGTTCGGGGTGCAGCCGCTCGCGGCCCCCGAGACCCCCCGTGCGATCGTGGCGGAACTGTCGGAGCGGGAGCGTGGGGTGCTGGAGCTGCTCGACAGCGACCTGTCGCTGCGCGAGGTTTCGGACCGCTTGTTCGTGTCGCCGAACACGGTGAAGGCGCACGTGCGCTCCATCTACCGCAAGCTGGGGGTCACGTCGCGGCTGGCGGCGGTGCGGGCGGCGCGCGCCGCAGATTAACCCTTAAGGGTGATGCGACCGGATGCCGTGTGCCGCGATCCTTGAACGGTCGGCTGTCCCGAGCGCCGAGTGGAGAAGCCATGTCCAAGAACGCTGTCGGTGTCATCGCCCTGCTCGTGGGTGCATTCGTGTTCGCGCTCGGGGGGAACCTCGTCGGCACCGCCATATCGGGGCAGACCCCTGTCGTGGGTGCGGTTGGCCAGCAGGGCGCGGTTGGCTCCCAGGGCCCCTCGGGCGCCGACGGCTCAGACGGATCGGATGGTGCTGACGGCGCGCCCGGCGAACAGGGCCCCCGGGGCTTCACCGGCGCGCCCGGCCCGCAGGGGCCAGCTGGAGCTGCTGGCGCGCCCGGCCCGAAAGGCGACACCGGCGCCAAGGGCGACAAGGGCGACAAGGGCGATGATGGTAGTGACGGCGCCCCAGGTGCCAAGGGTGACAAGGGTGATCCTGGCGACGATGGTGCGGACGGTGCTGACGGCGAGCAGGGACCGCCGGGGTCATCGCACTATGGCGTGGACATCCTGCAGCGCTCCATAGAGTTCACGTCGTCGGATCGGGTGGTGGTGTTGCGAGTCTCTTCCCCCTCCGGGCCTAATGGTTGGGAGGGCGAAGTCCAGTTGCTGCGGTGGGATCTTGAGGTGTCGGGCGCGGTTGCGTGCTTTTTTGGGAATGAGGGCCCCAGTGGTCTGATCACTCTCATCATGACGCCAAACCCATTGAGCAACGACGGAAAGGGCGAACGCTGGGTCCACGCGGCCCCGGGCGAGATTCACGTGATCGTGTGTGGGCAGAGCACCCCTGAAAGCACATCCCGTCTTATTTCTGGCATTCTGGAGGTTGTCGGTAGGCCGGAGTAGTTGCCGGGTGCGCGTGGGGGAGTCCACCAAACGCTCGTGTTCCTCAAGGCCGCAGGCTGAGCAACCGCGGAGCGAAGTTCCCATGGGTACGCTTTAACGCATGCTAGTGAGGCGCGCGTTCTACTTCGCCCAGTTCGGGGCGCTCGGCATCCTGCCGCTATGGCTGCTGATCGGCCGAGGCATCGTCTTCAGTGACTCCGGCTGGGATTTCGTGGGCCTCCTCATCGTCGCGCCCATCCTGGCCCTGTTCATGGCGATCGTCATGGGTCTCACCTACGCTCGCAGGTCGGTGCGAGAGGCGAAGGCGATGTCGTGGGCGGATGTCGCAGCCCACACCGTCTGGTACGCGAGCCTCATCCTCGCCGGTTTCCTCGCGCATCCGGGCACCGCCGTTCTCGCCGTGGTGCTCTCGGTCGGGATGTTCTGGTTGCAGCTGTGGCAGCTCATCGCCGAGATCGGCAAACGCGTCAACCGAGCAATCGAACAATTCGGCGGCACGACCCGGCCGGTGCATGACGGCGACTACCGCGTGATCCGTGTCGACTCACGCCCAGTTGACGACTGAGCAGTCCGACCCGGCAAGCAGAAATGGTGGTCGAGGTGGTAGCAGAGCCGCTAACCTTTCGGTATGACTGACGACGACATCCGCAAGGCCGCCCGCAGAAGCCTCAAGGCGAAAGCCGAATTCAAAAACTTTCTCGGCGTCGCCATAATCGTCTCGCTCATCGTCACGGGCGTGTGGTATCTCACCGGCCAAGGCGAAGGGTACTTCTGGCCCGCGTGGCCAATGCTCGGCCTCGCGATCGCGCTCGCATTCACAGGACTCAACGCGTACGGGCCGAACAGCCGCATTACCGAGTCCGCTGTCGACGCCGAAGTGGAGCGCCTCACACGCAAGCCAGGCGGCGCGTAGCCCCCAGGCGGAGTGGCGGGCTCCCGCTGCGGTGTGACAGAATAGTCCACTGTGCTCGCGCACGACCCTGCCACAGGGGGGTCACCAGCGGATCAGCACGCCTCTTCCCTTCACAGCAGTACTGAGCACGCCGTCGACCTGTGGCGATTGCAGAGAGCGAACCATCATGCACACCCTCGACTCCGTTGACGCCGCGTCCCTGCGCAGCGACATCCCCGACTTTCGCGCCGGTGACACCGTCAAGGTCCACGTCAACATCATCGAAGGCTCTCGCTCGCGCATCCAGGTCTTCCAGGGCGTCGTGCTCGGCCGCTCCGGTGAGGGCATCCGTGAGACCTTCACCGTGCGCAAGATCAGCTTCCAGGTGGGTGTGGAGCGCAAGTTTCCCGTGCACTCGCCCGTGATCGACCACATCGAGATCGTCTCCCGTGGTGACGTGCGCCGTGCCAAGCTCTACTACCTGCGCGACCTTCGCGGCAAGAAGGCCAAGATCAGGGAAAAGCGCTAGCCGCCTAGCCGGTCACGCCCCCGCGAACACCTAGACTGAGTGCGACCCGGGGGCCCCATTTGACTGCACAGCACGACACCAGCCACGCCAAGCACGCGTCGGACACCCCACGAAGCCGCTCCCGCGGCGTGTGGTTGTTCGTGCGAGACACCATCGTCATCGTGCTCTGCGCGGTTCTCATCTCCGTCGCCATCAAGACGTTCCTCGTCAGGTCGTTCTACATCCCCACCGGGTCGATGAAAGACACCCTCCAGATCGACGACCGCATCCTCGTCAACCAGCTCGTTCCCGGGCTCATGGAGCTTCAGCGCGGAGACGTCATCGTGTTCCAGGACCCCGGCGGGTGGCTTCACAACCAGCCCTCACAGGAGCAGACCGGGTTCCTCGCTTGGGTCGACTGGCTGCTCACCCAGATCGGGCTGAGCGCCGCCGACAGCAACGACCACCTCATCAAACGCGTCATCGGAATGCCCGGCGACACCGTCATCTGCTGCAACCAGTTCGGTCAGCTCACCGTCAACGGTGTACCGATTCAAGAGAACTACCTGAGGCTGCCCGCCGGCGTGAGCGCCGCATCCGGAATCGAATTCAACGTCACCGTGCCGCAGGGCTCCCTCTGGGTCA
>DAOMOV010000102.1:0-6949 GCA_035444505.1 Terrimesophilobacter sp. | reverse complement strand
TGGGCTCACCGACGGAGCCGAGCACGCGCAACGACGACAGGTCGAACTTCTGCGGATGCTCTCGGCCGAGCTTCATGAAGGTGCGGATCGCGGTGGGGGCCGTGTAGAGGATGGTGACCTTGTACTTCTCGATGAGTTCCCACCAGCGGCCTGGGTGGGGCGTGTCGGGGGTGCCCTCATACATGACCTGGGTCGCGCCGTTGGCGAGGGGCCCGTAGACGACGTAGCTGTGCCCGGTGACCCAGCCGACGTCGGCGGTGCACCAGAAGACATCCGACTCCGGCTTCAGGTCGAAGACGTTCTTGTGGGTGAACGCGCACTGGGTGAGGTAGCCGCCGGAGGTGTGCAGGATGCCCTTCGGCTTGCCCGTCGTACCGGAGGTGTAGAGGATGAAGAGAGGGTTTTCGGCGTCGAACGGCTGTGCCTCGTGCTCGGGGTCGGCTGAGGCGAGTTCGTCGTGCCACCACCGGTCGCGGCCGTCTGTCCAGTCGACGCTGTTCTCGCCGCGTCGCACGACGAGCACGCTCTCGACGGTGGTCTTGCCGTCGGTGAGTGCCGCGTCAACGGCGGGCTTGAGGGGGAAGACCTTGCCTTTGCGCCACCCGCCGTCGGCGGTGATGACGACTTTGGCGTTGGCGTCGTCGATGCGGGAGCGCAGCGACTCGGCGCTGAAACCGCCGAAGACGACGGAGTGAATGGCGCCGAGTCGTGCCACGGCGAGCATCGCGACGACAGCCTCCGGGATCATCGGCAGGTAGATCGCGACTCGATCGCCGTGCGTGACGCCGAGCGAGGCGAGGGCGTTGGCGGCTCGCTTCACGTCGGCGGTGAGCTCGGCGTAGGTGATGGCGCGGGAGTCGCCCGGTTCGCCTTCCCAGTGGATGGCGACCCGGTCGCCGTTGCCGGCTTCGACGTGCCGGTCTAGGCAGTTGTAGGCGACGTTGAGTCTTCCGTCGGCGAACCAGCGCGCGAAGGGCGGGTTGTTCCAGTCGAGGGTCTGCGAGAAGGGGGTGTGCCAGTGGAGCAGTCCGCGTGCCTGGTCTGCCCAGAATCCTAGACGGTCGGCGGCGGCGCGCTCGTAGAGCCCGGTTGTCGCGACGGCGTCTGCCGCAAACGTGGGGTCTGGGGCGAAGCGCCGGGTCTCGTGCAGAAGGCTGTCGATGTCGCTCATGGTTCACTCCGTGCGTCGTTGCAGCGTGGGGCCGCGGTGGGGCGTAGATACTGACATTACTCTTACAGGATTTCCCTCTCGACAGGTCAGCGAAACCCGATACACTGTGTGCAGTCGGGCCTTGGGTCTTGACTCCTGCGCCGGGTTCCGATTCCCCCAATCTTCCTGGTGCTGTGGCGGCGCTCGTTCCCCCCAACGGCGCCGCCCCTCTCGTTAACCCGCAGTATCGGGTTCTCCTCCACCGAGGGTGGCTTGTGCTCGTTGTGCACAGGGGGCAGGCGGATGCCTCGGCCACCCCGCGAGTGAGGCATAGCATCTCGGCATGACTGCCTCCATCGACGTCGCTGCCGACCCTGCGCCTTCCGCGATGCCGGTGAGGTTTGTTGCCCGACGCCCGGGCGAGACAACAACGTCTTTACCGGTACAGCGCAGTGCACCGGAGTTCGCGGAACTCGCCGAGCTCATCGCCGACCCGAGCGTGACGGATGTCTTCGTCAACGGACCCCTCGATGTGTGGGTCGATCGCGGTGACGGTTCCGAGCGCGCCGCCGCCCTGCCGCTCGACGAGGCCGGGCTTCGCGCGCTCGCGGTGCGTCTTGTGGCGCTCGGGGGTCGTCACATCGATGAAGCGTCTCCGTGCGTGGATGTGCGCCTTCACGACGGCATCCGCGTGCACGTCGTACTGCCCCCCATTTCCACGGGCGGCACGCTCGTATCCATCCGCGTGCCGCGGTCAACCCGACACAGCCTGAAGAGCCTTGACGAGTCGGGGCTGTTCGCATCCGTAGCCCTTGACGCAATTCACGAGCTGGTGGAGCACCGCCGCAACGTGCTCATCACGGGAGCCGGTGGCAGCGGCAAGACGACTCTGCTGGGCGCGATGCTCGCCGCGGCGGACCCCTCCGACCGCATCATTGCCATCGAAGACGTTGCCGAGCTGCACGTCGACCACCCCCACTTCGTGTCCCTCGAATCGCGGCAGCGCAACCTCGAAGGCGCAGGCGATGTGGGGCTCGAGGCGCTCGTACGGGAGGCACTGCGGATGCGGCCCGACCGGCTCGTGCTGGGGGAGTGCCGGGGCGCCGAGGTGCGGGAACTGTTCGCCGCCCTCAACACGGGGCACGACGGCGGTGCCGGAACGCTGCACGCGAACTCGCTCGAGGACGTTCCGGCGAGACTGGAGGCACTCGGAGCACTCGCCGGACTCGGGCCGTGGGCGGTCGCGCGGCAGGCGGTGAGCGCATTCCACGCCGTGCTGCACCTGCAGCGACGCGGCCCCACTCGCATCATCAGCGGGGTGGGTCGACTTGTCGTCGATGACCGTGACCGCCTCGCGATCGAGGCAGTGTGAACCCGGTGGGTCGGCGCGCCCGACAGGATGATGTCGCTGAACTCGAGTCGGTCGCGAGCACCGTGCACAGGCTCGCCGTGCTCCTCGCCGCGGGCGTCGCACCCCACAGCGCGTGGAGTCACCTCGCGCCGAGCAGTCCGCGTGCCGAAGAAGTTGCGAAGCTCCACGGTGACGGAGCAGACATGGTCGATGCGATCATGGCGGCATCCGCTCGAGGCCGTGAGCGCGGGGGCACTGCAGAGGTGGTGGCGGATGCGACACCATGGCGGGTGGTCGCGGCGGCGTGGCTGGTGGCGTCGGTGTCGGGGGCGCCGCTGGCCTCGGCGCTGCGGTCGTTTGCGGGTGCTTTGCGTGAGCTCGCGCAGTCGCGCAGGGACGTTCGGGTTGCGCTCGCGGGACCGGCGGCGACAACCCGCGTCGTGCTGTGCCTCCCGTTGGTGGGTGTGCTGTTCGGGGTGGCACTCGGTTTCGACACGTTCGGTGTGCTGTTCGGTTCGGTGCCAGGTGTGGTCTGCCTCATTGCGGGTGGCGCGCTCATCGTGTGGGCGCGACGGTGGAATCGACGCTTGCTGCGTGCGGCGACCCCGACCGACGAGTCTCCGGGGCTCCGTCTCGACCTCGTGGCGATCGCGGTGTCAGGTGGTTCGGCGATCGAGGTCGCCCTTGACCGGGTTGAGGCGGCCCTCACTCGGTGTGCGGTAGCAACCGGGGATACCGACGTGGTCGCGGACGTCTTGGCGCTGTCGCACCGGGCGGGCGTGCCCGCCGCCGAGCTGCTGCGCGCCGAAGCGGAAGAGGCACGACGACGCCTGCGCGCCGAGGCCCAGCAGGCGGCAGCGCGGCTGGGGGTGACGCTCATGATCCCGCTGGGGGTGTGCGTTCTGCCCGCGTTCATGCTGCTCGGGGTGGTGCCGCTGGTCGTCGCCGTCATCTCCTCCACAGTGGCGACGGTGTGAGCACTGTGCACCGCTGGCCGTCCTCAGGCGAAGGTGTCGCGACCCGGCGCTGAATACTGGGCCCCACACCAAAGAGAAGGAGTGACCATGTTCAACCGGTTCATGCGGTTTCGCGCCGACACGGGAGCGGCGACCGCGGAGTACGTCATCGCAACAATGGCAGCGGTCGGGTTCGCCGGCCTGCTCGTCGTCATCATGCGCAGCGACCAGGTGCGCGCGATGCTCACCGATCTTGTCGAGCGTGCCCTCACCTTTGCGGGGTGAGCGACGGTTCGCGGATGCGCGCGGCTCGGTGACAGCGGAGTTCGCCGCCGTGGTCCCCGCGATCGTGCTCGTGCTCGCACTGTGCCTCGCAGCCGTGAACGTCGCTACCCTGCAGCTCAGGCTTCAGGATGCCGTGGCCATCGTCGCCCGTTCGGCGGCGCGCGGCGGTGCCATCGCGATCGACAGCCTCGTGGCAGGGGCGTCAGTGAGTGTGACCCGCGGGCCCGCTCTGATCTGCGCCACCGCGACCGTGCCCTCGCCGCTCATGGGCGGGCTCTTCGGCACGATCCAGCTCAGTGCACGAAGCTGCGCGGCAGCAGCTGGCCACTGAAGTGAGGAGCGTGCGACGGCGTCGACAGCGTGCGGGCGACCGCGGTGCCGCATCCGTACTCGCTGTCGGCATTCTCAGTGCCCTCTTTGCGTTGCTCATCGCACTCGTGCCGCTGTATGCCGCCCTCATCGAGCGCCAGCGCGTTGCGGGAGCAGCGGATGCGGCCGCCCTCGCCGCTGCGGACGTCGCCGTGGGCCGCGAACCAGGGCTCCCGTGCACCGTGGCACGGTTCGTCGCTGAAGCCAACACCACGACGCTCGACGCCTGCGTCGTCGACGGATACGTCGTCACCGTGCGTGTCGTGAGCGACCGCAGGGCGATCAGGATCGAGGCTGTCTCTACAGCGGGCCCACCGGCGCCAGACTGAACCCAGAGAACGCCGCGAGCGACACGACACAGAGAAAATTTCCCGCCGTCGATGATTGACGCCAAGGAATGTCACTGTATGGTGTCACCTGTTCCACCCCGCACCGCAACACACTGAGCCCGAAAGTCAAGGAGAACCGTGCCCGGCACGAAGAAGCTCGTCATCGTCGAGTCGCCCGCCAAGGCGAAAACCATCGCCCAGTATCTCGGCGACGACTACGAGGTGCTCGCCTCCGTGGGGCACATCCGTGACCTCATCGAGCCCAAGAACCTGCCCGCCGAACTCAAAAAGGGCTCCCTCGGCAAGTTCTCGGTCGACGTCGAGAACGGCTTCGCGCCCTACTACGTGGTGAGCGACCAGAAACGCAAGACGGTCACCGAGCTCAAACGCGCCCTCAAGGACGCCGACGAACTCATCCTCGCCACCGATGAGGATCGTGAGGGAGAGGCGATCGCGTGGCACCTGCTGGAGGAGCTCAAGCCCAAGGTTCCGGTCAAGCGGATGGTCTTCCACGAGATCACCCAGGACGCCATCGAACACGCCCGCGACAACACCCGCGACATCGACGAGAACCTCGTCGACGCGCAGGAGACCCGCCGCATTCTCGATCGGCTCTTCGGCTACGAAGTCTCGCCCGTGCTGTGGCGCAAAGTCGGTCCGGGGCTGTCTGCCGGCCGTGTGCAATCCGCAGCCACCCGCCTCGTCGTTGAACGCGAACGCGAACGACTCGCCTTCACCGCAGCCAGCTACTGGGATCTCACCGCGGGTCTCACCCCGGGCGAGCTCAAAGACGTCTTCGAATCACGACTCGTGCGACTGGATAGTGCGCGCGTCGCGACGGGCCGCGACTTCGACGACACCGGTGCGCTCAAGAACGACTCCGTCGTGCTCGACGAGGCCGCGGCCGAAGCACTCGCCGGGGCCCTGCGCGAACCCGGAACCGCTTTCACAGTCGCATCCGTCGAATCGAAACCCTATACACGCCGCCCTGCCGCACCCTTCACGACCTCGACCATGCAGCAGGAGGCCGCCCGCAAGCTGCGGTTCTCCGCGCGCCAGACCATGAGCGTTGCGCAGGGACTCTACGAAAACGGCTACATCACCTACATGCGAACCGACTCGCCCTCGCTGTCGGGTCAAGCCATCAGCGCGGCTCGAGCCCAGGCCGTGAAGCTCTACGGTGCCGACAGCATTCCCGAGAAGCCCCGCACCTACGCGGGCAAGTCCAAGAACGCGCAAGAGGCACACGAGGCCATCCGCCCCTCCGGTGATACCTTCCGCACCCCCGGCGAACTGCAGGTCGCGCTCCACGGCAACGACTGGAAACTGTACGACCTCATCTGGAAGCGCACCGTCGCCTCCCAGATGGCCGACGCCAAGGGATCCACCGCGACCGTCACCGTCGCCGCCACGACTGGGCCCACGGAAGGGCGCGCGGCGCAGTTGGCCGAATTCCAGGCATCCGGAACCGTCATCACCTTCCGCGGCTTCCTCGCCGCCTACGAGGAGAGCCACGACGAGCAGCGCAACGAACCCGCCGAACCGAGCGAGGCAAAGCTGCCGCCGCTGGCCGAAGGCCAGAACCTCGTGCTCGACACCGTCGAAGCCAAGGGCCACGAAACCAGCCCCCCGCCCCGCTACACCGAGGCGAGCCTCATCAAGAAGCTCGAAGAGCTCGGCATCGGGCGACCCTCCACCTTCACCTCCATCATCTCCACCATCATCGACCGCGGCTACGTCACACCCCGCGGCACCGCACTCGTGCCGAACTGGATCGCGTTCTCCGTCATCCGCCTGCTCGAAGAACACTTCGGCAGCCTCGTCGAATACGACTTCACCGCAGAGATGGAAGGCGATCTCGACCTCATCGCGAGCGGAGAGACCGACCGCGTCGACTGGCTCACCAGCTTCTACTTCGGCGACGACACCCAGCCGGGGCTGCGCAACGTCATCGACAACCTCGGCGACATCGACGCACGCAGCATCAACTCCATACCGCTCGACGACACCATCACCCTGCGCATCGGCAAGTACGGTCCGTACCTAGAGGTGGTCGACCCGACCTCGCCTGAGACGCCCAAGCGAGTCAACATTCCCGAAAGCCTCGCCCCCGACGAACTCACCCTCGAGAAAGCACACGAGCTCATCAACGCCCCCGTCGTCGGCGACCGCGTGCTCGGTGAGAACCCCGCCAACGGCAAGATCGTCGTCGCCAAAGACGGTCGCTACGGTCCCTACGTCACCGAACTCGAACCCGAACCCGAACCCACCATCGAGCCGGAGACCCCAGCAGAGACCTCCGCCACCGAAGCGATACCCACGGCGAAAACCACGAAGCCCAAGTCGACGAAGGCGAAGGCCGCACCGAAGCCGCGCACGGCATCCCTGTTCCCCTCGATGGACCCGGCCACAATCGACCTCGACACCGCCCTGCGGCTGCTCGACCTGCCCCGCATCATCGGGCAGGACCCCGAGACGGGCATCGACATCACCGCCCAGAACGGTCGCT
>DAOMOV010000101.1:0-7118 GCA_035444505.1 Terrimesophilobacter sp. | reverse complement strand
CGCCGAGTGCGGCGAGCGGATGCTTCCCCAGTACCACTTCGACCCGCTCACCGGTCTCTGGAAGCACCGCAGCGGCCCCGTCGAGCCTCCCCTGCGCTTCGACGGAATCCGCTACGACGACCACGGCCGACTCCGCTACCCCACCACGGATGACGTGGCACCAGCCGGCGCCCGTCGAGCCGCGCTCGCCGAGGCGCGTGCCCTCCTCGAATCGCTGCCCGAGGCATCCGCCGTCGACGCCGACCTGACACCGCTGCTGGGGGCCGACGCGGAGCGGCTTCGACGGTTCCGGCTCCCCGCGGAGTCACTCCTGCCGACCTAGGATTGGCGCATGACGTATCGAGTTGAAGTCTCCGAGGCCGTCGCGAAAGCACTCGATGAGGGGCGACCTATCGTCGCCCTCGAGTCGACGATCATCACCCACGGTCTGCCCCGCCCCCGCAACCTGGAGGCGGCGAAGGAGTTCGAGCAGATCCTGCTCGACAAGGGAGTGACCCCGGCGACCGTCGCCATTCTCGATGGCGTGCCGCAGGTGGGCCTCGATGAGGACGGCGTTCGCCGCATCGCCGAAGAGGACATGACGAAGTCGAGCGTGCGCGACATCCCGATTCTTGCTGCCCGTGGCGAGTCGGGTGCGACGACGGTCGCGGCCACCGCCCACTTGGCGGCGCTCGCCGGTGTGCGGGTGTTCGCGACGGGTGGGCTCGGCGGCGTGCACCGGGGTGCGAACGAGACGTTTGACGAGTCGGCCGACATCACCACGCTCTCGGTCACGCCGATCACGGTCGTGAGTGCGGGTGTGAAGTCGGTGCTCGACATCGCGGCGACTCTGGAGCGGCTCGAAACATTGAGCGTGCCGGTCGTGGGCTACCGCACCAACGTGTTCCCCAGCTTCTGGCTGACCGAGTCGGCGCACGAGCTTGACTGGCGGGTCGAGTCGGCCGAGGAGATCGCCCAGATCATGCGCGCCCGCGACCTGCTCGTGGGCGACCAGGGTCTGATCGTCGCGAACCCCCTCCCGCGAGACAAGCAGTGGGACCCCGCCGAGCACGACGCGATCATCGCCCGCGCTTTTGCCGCTGCCGAGGCGGAGGGCATTCACGGCAAAGAGGTCACCCCATTCCTGCTCAGCTACATCGTCGACGCCTCCGAGGGTCGCAGCCTCGAAGTGAACCTCGAGCTGGCGCGCAACAACGTGAGCCTCGCTGCCGACATTGCGACGGCATGGGCGAAACTGGGCGCATAGGTGTCGAAGCGGGTCGTCACGTTCGGTGATGTCATCGATGACATCGTCGTTGTGCCGCAGGGCACGGTGCGACCCGATACTGACACGACGTCGGTGATCCGGCAGACACCCGGCGGTTCGGCGGCGAACACGGCGGCGTGGCTTGCGGAGCTTGGTGTCAGTGTGGACTTCGTTGGCAGGGTGGGCGCGGCCGATTTTGAGCGGCAGGTGAGCGACATGACGGAAGCCGGCGTCACGCCGCACCTCAGCGCCGACCCCGACCTTCCTACCGGTCGCATCGTCATCATCGTGGACGGCAATGTGCGCACGATGTTCACCGACAAGGGCGCGAATGTGAATTTCAGCCCGGACGACGTGACCGATGCGCTGCTCACGGAGGCTGCGGTCGTGCACGTGGGCGGGTACAGCGTGATGCACGACCCCGACGCGGTGCGGCGGCTCATTGCTCGGGCGCGCGCGGTCGACACGGAGGTGTCACTGGATCCGTCCTCGGCCGGTTTCCTGACCGACTTCGGTATTCATCGGTTCTTGAACGTGGCGGAGGGAGCCAGCATCCTCATGCCCAATCTTGACGAGGGACGCGTGCTCACCGGGATCGAGGACGCGCTGGCAATCGCTGCGGCGCTCGCAGAACGATTCGAGACGGTCGCCCTGACGTTGGGGATGGACGGATGCGTCGTGGCGGGCCCAGGCCTCCCGCCCACCCTTGTGGGGGCGGTACCAGCTGTCCTCGTCGACCCCACGGGCGCGGGTGACTCGTTCAGTGCGGGCTTCCTCGCGGAGTGGACCTCGTCTCGGGATGCGGTGGCCGCCGCACGGGCGGGATCGCAGGTGGCAGCGCGCGCGGTTGCGACGATTGGCGCGCGGCCTGACTGACCGAAGGCCATTTCTGGCCTTCGCCGCCGCCCGCGCCGCCCGCCGTCTCAGCGGCCGGTTACCGCGGCCCGCCTAAGCGCAGGCTTACTTGACGGCGGACTTGAGTTTGCCGCAGAGTTCGATGAGGGTGTACATTTCGTCTTCTGTGAGCACCCCGTCAAGGTTGTCGACGATGCTGCGGCTGTGCTGCACGGCGGCTCGTCGGAAGGCGTCGTAGCCGGTGTCGGTGAGGGCGACGATGATTCCACGCCGGTCGTCGGCGTCGGGCGTCTTGGTGACGAGGCCGCGGGCCACGAGCCTGTCGATGAGGCGGCTGACGCTGGGCTGGGTGAGGAGCATGTTCTCACCGAGGCTCTTGATGCGCAGCCTGCGGTCGGGGGCCTGCGAGAGTGTGAAGAGCACGTCGTAGTCGCTGAGGCTGATCTCGTCGTTCGGAAACTCAGCGGTGAGCCTGCGCATGATGGTGACTTGGGCGCGGAAGAGCGCTTCCCAAGCGTCGATGGCGAGTGTGGAGTCCCCCACTGTTCCCCCTAGCTGCTGATGCCTCTAAGGATACAAAACGGGTCGCCGTTAACTGGTTGAGGGCCCGTCGTGGAGGTCAACGACGGGCCCTCTCCCTTGCACCAAGAGTGTCCTGCAATCACATTCCGCAAGTTCTGCCACAGCAAACAGTTCCTGCTGAACACGACCTTATAACGGAACGGTAACGTGCGCAAGGTTATCCGTTCGTTATTTTTTCGACCCGGCGTGTGCGCCCCTCGACGGGCGGGAATAACCGTGCTGAGGAGCCTCCTCAGAACCGGTCGGGGCTCGGCGCGCTCGTGTGCGTGACGGCGACATCGGCGTGCTTATCGAAGCGGTAGCCGGTGCCGCGCACGGTGCGCACGATGTCCTCGTAAGCGCCGAGCTTGGAGCGCAGCCGTCGCACATGCACGTCGACCGTGCGCGCGTTCGGCGTCTCGTCGCTGTCGCGCCACAGGCCCACGACGATGTCGTCGCGGGTGACCGTCTGGCCGACCCGCAGCACGAGGAACTGCAGCAGTTCGAACTCGAGGTAGGTGAGGGGAGCGACATCGCCATCGATCGTGACGCGCTTGCGGGAGAGGTCCACGATCACACCGTCAACACGATCGTCGTCCTCGTCCTCGTCGACGTGCCGGTGCTTCGCGACCGCCGAGGGGTCACGCAGGGCGAGGCGCACCACGTCCACATCGCGTCCACCTGCGCCCCGCGGCGCGAGGGCGACCGCCGCGTGCGTTTCGGCATCCGGTGCAAGCTCGGCGGTGAGCCGCTTGATCTCGGCGACCAGACGGGAGAGATCGATGCCGCTGGCCGCGGCCTTCGCCTCGTCGAGGCCGATGTAGAGGGCGACCCCGCGCGCCTCCTTCTCGTCGGGCACCGCCGTGAGGCGAGTCGGAGGAGGCGTGACCGGTCGTGCGGGAGCCGCTGGAGCGGGTGCCGGTGCGACGGTGCGCACCGGGGTGGGCGCCCAGGCGGGCGCGAGAGTCGTTCGGGGTCGGTCGAGGGTTGCGAGTGACATGGGTCGTCCTTGGCTGTGTGTGGCGGTGTTCGCCGGGTGAAGGCCCTCTAATGGGGAGGTTTCGCCTTCGGTGGTAGTAGTGCGGAACGGATGTCCGGCCGAGATGAGGGGCGGCATCCGGGGGCGAGGGGCTCCGTCAGGAGCGTCGCCCGGCGAGGATTCGGCCTACTAGGCACACATTCGACAACAGTGCATCGCGGGTGCAGGCATCGTGCCCACCTGCCGGTGAGCCTCAATCGAGGTCAGGGGCGTCGCGTGCGAAGTCATATCGCAATGATCCGGATGCCGGCTCGACTTGTCAAATCGAGCTGGCTCGCGTCAGCCGACGGTGCCGTAGAGGCGGTCGCCCGCGTCGCCGAGGCCGGGGACGATGTAGGCGTTCTCGTTGAGACGCTCATCGAGGGCGCCGAGCACGATCGTCACGTCACGACCCTCGGTGGCTTTCTCGATGTTGGCGAGACCCTCCGGGGCGCCGAGCAGGCAGATCGCCGTCACGTCGACAGCGCCACGGTCGAAGAGGAAGTTGATCGCCGCGAGCAGCGACCCACCCGTGGCGAGCATCGGGTCGAGCACGAAGCACTGCCGGTTCGACAGGTCATCGGGAAGCCGCTCCGCGTACGTCGCCGGCTGGTGCGTCGTCTCGTCGCGCACCATTCCCAGGAACCCCACCTCCGCGGTGGGAACGAGTTTGACCATGCCCTCGAGCATTCCGAGCCCCGCGCGCAGGATCGGCACCACGATGGGCCGCGGCTTCGCGATCGCCAGTCCTTTTGCAAGCGACACCGGGGTCTCGACCTCGATCGGGTCCACCCGAACGTGTCGTGTGGCCTCGTATGCGAGCAGCGTCACGAGTTCTTCAGTGAGTGAGCGGAACAGTGGCGACGGGGTGTCTTTGTCACGCAGCTTGGTGATCTTGTGGGTGATGAGCGGGTGGTCGGCCACGTGTACTCGCATAGGCTCAATCTACTTGCGTGGCGCCCCGCCCCGCGACCCGCACCCCGAAAGAATCGCACCCCATGACAGTCGCCGCCGACCACGACGAGTGGATGCGTGCCGCCCTCGACGAGGCGCGCGCGGCGCTCGGGCACGACGACGTGCCCGTCGGGGCCGTCGTGGTAGACGCGACGGGCCTCATCATCGGAAGGGGACACAACGAGCGCGAAAAGCGCCACGACCCGACAGCGCACGCCGAAGTCCTCGCTCTCCGCGCTGCCGCCGACGCCACAGGCACCTGGAACCTCGCCGACACGACGCTCGTCGTCACCCTCGAACCCTGCGTCATGTGTGCGGGTGCCATTCTGCAGGCCCGCGTCGGTCGCGTCATCTTCGGCGCCTGGGACGACAAAGCAGGCGCTGCAGGCAGCATGCACGACCTGCTGCGAGATCGCCGGTTACCGCACAGGGTCGACGTCACCGCAGGGGTGCTCGAGGCCGAGTCGGGCGAACTGCTCAAGCGCTTCTTCGCGCGGCGCCGCTGAACTGCCTAAGTCGTCTTCCGCTCAGCGGCGTCCAGCCACTCCGTGAACACGGCGACACTCACGCGCTGCATCGGCGCGTTGTGCTCGTCTCGCAGAGCACGCCACTGCTCCACCGTGATGCCCTCCCGCGCCAACTCCGACTTCGTGTCGGCCGTCCACACGTCGTGCATCTCGTCCGTCACCTCGGGGTGAAACTGCACCGCCAGCGCGAAGTCGCCGATCGCGAACGCCTCGTTCGGGTACGCCTCCGACGATGCCAGCAGGGTCGCCTCTTCGGGCAGCTCGAAGTGGTCGCCGTGCCACTCCAGCATCGGAACCCCGCGCGCGTGCCGCAGCGGCGACGACTCGCCGGCATCCGTCAGTGTCAGCACCCGGTAGCCGTAGTCGGGCTTCTCACCCCGGTAGTTGCGCGCGCCCATCGCCCCCGCCATGAGCTGCGCGCCGAGGCAGACCCCCAGCAGGGGTCGCTGCGCATCAATGCGGGCACGGATGAGTCGCAGCTCGTTCTTCAGGAACGGGAACCTCTCCAGCTCGTACGCCGCCTCGTGTCCACCGAGCACGATGAGCACGTCAGGTGCTGTGGCGTCGAGTGTGGAGACATCTGTCACAGTCGAATCCACCACCGTGATGGCATAGCCGCGCCCCCGCAGCACCGGCTCAAGGTTGCCGAGGTGGATGTTCGGGTCGTGCTGAATGACCAGGGCGGAACGGGTAAGCGCAGTTGTCAATCGTTGCCTTTGATCACAATGGTGTCGGTCGGTGGAAGGGCCTCACGCACACGGTACACGTCGGGCTCGATGTAGATCACGCGCGCCACCGGAACCGCTTCCCGAATCCTTCTCTCCACGTCATCGATCGCGTCCGCAACCTGCTCCAGACGATCCTTCTTGCCGAACGCGAGCTTCACCGCGACAAGCAGCTCCTCGGGGCCGAGGTAGAGCGTCTTCATGTGGATGAGCGCATCCACGTCATCGTGCGCGTTGATTGCCTCACGGATCTTCACAAGGTCTTTCTTGTTTGCGCCCTCCCCGACAAGGAGACTTTTCATCTCGGCACCCAGCACCACCGCCACCACAACCAGCAGCAGACCAATGCAGAGGGTGCCGATCGCGTCGAAGATCGGGTTGCCCGTCATGATCGTCAACCCCACTCCGAGGAATGCGAACACGAGACCCAGCAGGGCGGCCGTGTCCTCCAGCAGAATGACCGGCAGCTCCGGGCTCTTCGCGTGACGCACGAACGAAACCCAGTTTTCGGTGCCGCGAATCTTGTTCGACTCCTTCACCGCGACGCTGAGCGCGTACGACTCGAACGTGATCGCGATCACGAGCACCAGAATTGGCAGCCACGGCACCGTCAATGGTTCCGGATGCTGCAGCTTGTGAATAGCCTCATTGATGGAGAAAAGACCACCCACCGAGAACAGCACGATCGCTACCATGAAGGCCCACAGGTAGCGTTCGCGGCCATACCCGAACGGGTGCTCCTCGTCGGCATTGCGCTTCGCGGCCTTCGCGCCCCACAGCAGCAGGGCCTGGTTCCCTGAGTCCGCGAGGGAGTGCACCGACTCCGCCAGCATCGACGACGAACCCGAGAACGCCCACGCCACGAACTTGGTGATCGCGATCCCCAGGTTCGCCGCGAACGCGGTGATGACTGCCCTAGTGCTTCCCTCTGTCGCCACGCTGCTCCTCCGCTCGATACCCCACGATTCTAGGATGGTCGCATGAGCCGCGACTCCGTCACCCTTCCCACAACCGCCGTACTCGGGGCAGGAGCCATGGGCGGGGCCATCGTCAGCGGCATGCTCGCGCCGCACGTCACAGTCACCGGCGGCATCCGCGTCACCAATCGTTCGCGGGAGAAGGCTGCAGCGACTGCCCGGCCCGGCGTCGTGTCGCTGGCGCTCGCAGACGACCCCGATGCGAACCGCGTGGCTGTGGATGGCGCCCGCATCGTCATCGCTGCGGTCAAGCCC
>DAOMOV010000100.1:2617-7145 GCA_035444505.1 Terrimesophilobacter sp. | reverse complement strand
TCACCCTCAACTTCCCCGGCAAGAGCGGCGTGGAATGGAGCGCCACCGTCTCCGACCCCGACCTCGCCACCGTCATCCGCTCACTCAAACAACGCGGACCCCGCGCCCGCCTCCTCGCCCACCAAGACGGCAGCGAATGGCGCAGCCTCACCCCCACCGACGTCAACGACTACGTGCGCGACCGCGTCGGCGACGGATTCACCAGCAAAGACTTCCGCACCCTCCACGGCACCATCATCGCCGCCCGGCACCTCGCCACCGCCCCAACCGCCACCAGCGAAACCGCCCGCAGACGCGTCATCACCGCCGCCGTGCGTGCCGCCGCCGACACCCTAGGCAACACCCCCGCCATCGCCCGGGGCAGCTACATCGACCCCCGCATCATCGACCGCTACCGGGCCGGCGACACCCTCCGCACCGACGTCGCCCCCGAAAGCGCCCTCCGCGAACTACTCGACTGAGCAGCGGCACCGGTCGTCCCTGCGGGATGCAAGACGCGAAACTCCAACCGAACACCCAATAAGCCCGCATATCCTGCCCCCATGACCCAACAGCAGAGGCGACCCGGGCAGTGGTGGGTGCTCGCCGCATCCATCGGCCTCGTCGCGCTCGTCGCCTACCTCGGCACCCTCGCCACCATCCCCAACACCGACGGATGGTACGCCAGCGCCGAAACCCCACCCTGGACCCCGCCCGAGTGGCTCTTCGGCCCCGTCTGGAGCATCCTCTACCTCGCCATGGCCATCGCCGCCTGGCGCATCTGGCGCACCCCCAGCAGCCGCGCCCGAACCACCGCACTCACCCTCTATCTCGTGCAGCTGCTCCTCAACGGCATCTGGTCGCCTCTCTTCTTCGCCGGCTACCCGCTCTGGGGCACGGCGGCACTGTGGGCGGCATCCGTCGTCATCATCGTTCTTGCGGGTGTCATCGTCGCGACCATCGCCGCTTTCCACCGCGTCGACCGCCCGGCCGCATACATCCTGATCCCCTACCTCGTCTGGGTTCTCTACGCCACCAGCCTCAACATCGGCGTCGCCGCGCTGGCTGCCTAACCCAAAAGGCGTTCCAACGGGTCTACCATTGCCCGCAAGAGCGGCCAGCAACGCAGAAGCCCGCTCGACCGGCACGGAGGCTGCCCATGCACGAATACACCTTCACCAGCATCCCCATCGTGCGACGCCGCGAGGGCCGCGAGCTCGCCGACGACTACCGCGACATCATCCGCCAGCAGGCCGCCGACGGGTGGGAATTCGTGCAGGCCATCCCCCTCGAAAAACACACCCAACCGCGCATCGACCTCGTGTTCACCAGAAAGGCAGAAACGCAATGAAGCAACCACTTCGCATACTCCAGGCGCTCACCCTCTTCCTCGCCGGTCTCTTCGGCCTCTTCGTCTTCGCCGGCAACCTCATGGACTACGACAGCAACTACCAGTTCGTGCGACACGTGCTCAGCATGGACACCACCTTCGAAGGCAACGCCCTCATGTGGCGCGCCATTGACAACGAAGTCCTCCACCACATCGCCTACTGGGGCATCATCATCACCGAAGGACTCTTCGCCCTCCTCGCCCTCGTCGGCGCGGTGAAACTCTTCGCCCGCCGCAACGCCGACACCGCCGCCTACAACCAGGCCAAGACCTGGGGCTACGCCGCCTACGGCATCGCCCTCCTCATCTGGTTCTTCGGCTTCATCATCATCGGCTCCGAATGGTTCGCCATGTGGCAGTCCTCCAGCTGGAACGGCAAAGACACCGCCATGCCCCTCGCCATCCTCTGGGGCGTCTTCGCCGCACTCCTCGCCCACAACGAACCCGAGCGGGCGTAGCAGCAACAGGCACCGGATGCTTGCTGGTCACCCCCACGGGTGGCCAGCACGCATCCGCTCAATCATGACCGTCGTCTGCTGATCGATCTCGAAACGAGACGCTACGCTACTCGGCCACCAGAACGGTACCGTTAATCGCGGTCGTACTCCCGGGTCAGGCGCATAATCTCGTCCGTGCTCAAGCCACCTTTAGCCGCACCCCGCATCGACTCAACAAGTCGATCAGCATCATCCCGGCGGATCCCGGCCGCTTGAAGCACCACCTCACCGCCACGCACCACAAACTCAACCCTCGTATTCGGCACAAGGCCGAACTCTTCCCGAATCGCCACCGGGATTTTCACACGGCCCCTAGAAGAAACGCGCATGGCATCACAACAGTCGGCGCAACCGATTCCCAAAACGGATAGGTTGCGCGCCAACGCGCTTCATTGCTCGTGTCAGGGGCGAGGCGTAACGTTCACCCATGACCACCATCACCACCGCCATCGCCACCCCCGCGCTCTGGGACGACGTGCAGACCGCCCTCACCAGCGGCGGCGACGGACGCAGCTGCCAGTGCGCCTGGTGGACCCTCACCAACGCCCAGTACAACAGCACCACCCTCGAAGAACGCCGCGACCTGCTCCACGAGGAGATCAGCCGCACACCCTCCCCCGGCCTCGTCGCCCACATTGACGGCGAAGCAGCCGGATGGGTGCGCATCGGCCCACGCACCAGACAAGCCCGCATCGCCCGCACCAAGAACATCGCCGCCAACACCAACCACCCGCTCGACGACGACTCCGTGTGGGCCATCACCTGCTTCAGCATCCCCAAAGAGCACCGCGGCAAGGGAGTCACCGCCGCACTCCTCGACGCCGCAATCGACCACGCCCGCGCATCCGGAGCCCGCACCATCGAGGCCTACCCGACCGACACCGGCGGCACCAAGCGCCCTGCCAACGACCTCTACCTGGGCACCCTCACCACCTACCTGGGTGCCGGGTTCACCGTCACCGGGCACCGCAAACCCGGGCACCCCATCGTCACCCTCGCGCTCTGACCGCGGCAACCGCGTCCACTCATCCACAGGCAGCGGTGCACCGCAGCCATCCACAGTTGTCACCCCAAGGCTCAAGCGTGCAACCGAAAACCGGCACAATCAAGGCACCGGCTGGCACAATGAAAGGGTGAGCCTCGTGAACGATCCCCAGATCTGGACACTTCTCGGAGTGTTCGCCGCCATCATGCTCGGCGGCGTGATCCTCACGACCACGCTGCTCATGCGCACCATGACCGCCGCCATCAGCGGAGTCAACGGTCGCATCGACGGCCTCACCGGGGAAATGCGGGCCGGATTGAACGCCGTCGAGCAAACCATGAATGCCCGATTCGAAACCGTGAACGTCAAACTCGAGCACCTCGACCGCGACGTCACCGCCATCAGCAAACAAGTCTTCGGCCTCCCCAGCGACTGAACCCACCGCGCGCGGCGTGCTGCGGCAAGCAGGCGCACAATGGGAGGAGGACGAAAGGCGCAGCCATGACCGACACCACACTCTCCCAAGCCCTCGAACGCGAACATCGCGACATCGATGGCGGCATCGAAGAATACACAGCAGCGCTCGGGCGCGGCGACACCAACCCTGCCCCACTCCAACGCGCCATGGACGCCCTCCGGCGCCACATCTACCTCGAAGAAGACATCCTCTTCCCGCCCCTCAAAGCGGCCGGAATGGTCATGCCCATCTTCGTCATGATCCGCGAACACGGCGAACTCTGGGACGCCATGGACCACCTCGACACCCTCATCGCCAGCGACACCGACCCCGACACCCTTGTGGGCGCGTGCCGCGAACTGCTCGCCCAACTCGACAACCACAACAGCAAAGAAGAACCCATCATCTACCCCCACGCCGACACCGGGCTCGACGCCGACACCGCCCAGAAACTCACCGACTTCATCGAGAGAGGGCGGATGCCTGACGGCTGGCGGGCAGAGAAAGCCCGCTAACGGCGGCGACGCTCCCGCACCCGCACGTTCACGTAGATCGGTGAGCCCTCGAAACTGTACAGCTCACGCAGGCGCCGCTGGATGAAGCGGCGGTACTGCGGGTCGAGGAACCCGCTCGTGAACAGCACAAAGGTCGGCGGACGGGTCGACGCCTGCGTGCCGAACAGAATCCGCGGCTGCTTGCCCCCGCGCACCGGGTGCGGGTGCTCCGCCGCCAGCTCCGCCAGCAGCGCGTTGAACTTGCCCGTCGGAATCCGCCGATCCCACGACTCCAGAGCCAGCTTCAACGCCGGTACCAGCTTCTCCAAATGCCGCCCCGTCTTCGCCGACAGGTTCACTCGCGGCGCCCACGACACGTGCGCCAGGTCCTGCTCGATCTCCCGCTCCAGGTAGCGGCGCCGCTCCTCATCCAGCAGATCCCACTTGTTGAACCCCAGCACCAGCGCGCGACCGCTCTCGAGCACCAGCTCGACGATGCGCACATCCTGCTCGCTGATCGGCTCGGTCACATCGATGAGAACGATCGCCACCTCGGCCTTCTCCAGCGCCGCACTCGTGCGCAGCGTCGCGTAGAAATCAGCCCCCTGCTGCAGGTGCACGCGACGACGGATGCCCGCGGTATCCACAAACCGCCATACCTCACCGCCCAGCTCGATCTGCTCATCCACCGGGTCGCGCGTCGTACCGGCCAACTCGTTCACCACG
>DAOMOV010000100.1:0-2607 GCA_035444505.1 Terrimesophilobacter sp. | reverse complement strand
CAGCGGCAGCAGTGGTTTGATGTACAGACGGCTGTTCACCACGACGCGCTCCTCGCCCGCCGCCCGGTTCAACAGGCTCGACTTGCCCACGTTGGGTCGACCCAGAATCGCCACCCGGCGCGGACCCCCGACCTCCTCCTTCGCCACCGCCGACACCTCCGGCAGCACCGTCAAGACCTTGTCCAAGAGGTCCGCGACCCCGCGCCCGTGCAGCGCAGACACCGGCCACGGCTCCCCCAGCCCCAGACTCCACAGCGCCGCCGTCTCCGGCTCCTGCCTGGCGTCGTCCACCTTGTTCGCCACCAGCAGCACCGGCTTCTTCGAGGAGCGCAGCATCCGCACCACGTGCTCATCCGTCGCCGTCGCCCCTACCGTCGCCTCCACCACGAACAGCACCGCGTCCGCCAGATCGACCGCAACCTCGGCCTGTGCCGCCACCGACGCATTGATGCCCTTCGCGTCGGGCTCCCAACCGCCCGTGTCCACGATCGTGAACCGGCGATCGTTCCACTCCGCCTTGTAGCTCACCCGGTCACGCGTCACACCCGGCGTGTCCTGCACCACCGCCTCGCGGCGGCCCAGAATGCGGTTCACCAGCGCCGACTTGCCCACGTTCGGCCGGCCCACGATCGCCAGCACCGGCAGGGCAGGCAGGTAGGTGACGCCCCCAGCCTCGCCCTCGCCCTGCTCCAGCAGGTCGAGGTCTTCGTCGTCGAGCTCGTACTCGTCCAGGCCCGCCCGCAGCGCGGACGCGCGCTGCGCCGCAGCGTCCTCATCGAGCGACGCCAAGCGGTCGGCGAGCTCAGGGCTCAGCTCGGGAAACTCGTCATGCTCGTCGGAAGGCATGGGGACGATTCTACGGTGCACGAGGTCTCGCGGTGCCGAGCGCCGCTACTCGACCGGCGGGAGTGCGCGCACGAGCGCCACAAGCGCCGCGACGGTCTCGTCGAACGAGAGCTCCGTCGAGTCGAGCACCGTGACGCCCGGGGCCGCGTTCATGAAGTCCACCACCTGCATATCCTGCGCATCCCGCTGCGTAACGATCGCCGTCACGTTCTCGGTCGACTCGCCCAGCTCCGCCGCGCGGCGACCCTGCCGCACCGACTCCTCCGCCGTCAACAGCACCCGCACATCCGCATCCGGTGCCACAATCGTCGTGATGTCGCGACCCTCGGTGATGATCCCGGGCCGTGGCGCATCCGCATCACCGTGCACCATGAGCAGCCGGAACCGCTCGTTCAACCACTCCCGCACGCCGGCGATGCGCGCCACACTGCTCACCGCCGCCGACACCCGCGCACCACGGATCTGCTCCGAGACATCCGACTCCCCCACCAGCACAGCCGTGTCAGCAGGGTCAAGGCTCAGCCGCAGGTCGAAATCGGCCAGCAGCTCCAGCACGTCCGATGCGTCATGCATGTCTATGCCGTGCTCCAGAGCGAACCAGGCGAGCGACCGGTATGCCGCGCCCGTGTCGAGGTAGTCGAAGCCCAGCTCGCGTGCCGCAGCGCGGCTCACGCTCGACTTGCCGCTGCCCGAGGGCCCGTCGACCGCGACGAGCACACGACCCTCGGTCATGTCCACTCCCCGGCGATGCGCCAGCCGCGCTCCTCAAGCTCCTGCAGCAGCCGCTGCTCCGCCTCCGGCACCACCGAGATCTCCGCCAGACCGATCTGTGCGCCCGGCGAGTGCTCGAGCCGCAGGTCCTCCAGGTTCACTCCGACATCACCGATCTCGGTGAGCAGTCGCGCCAGCTCACCCGGGGTGTCATCGACCATCACCACGAGCTGTGCGAACTTGCGGTCCTGTCCGTGCTTGCCCGGAATCCGCGCCACCCCGGCATTGCCTGCCGACAGTGCGGTGGCGATGCGACGACGAGCCCCGGATGCCTCCGGGTCGTCAAGCGCCCCAAGCACCTCCTCGAGGCGGCGCTGCACACCCCGCAGCACCGCCGCCACCTCGGAGGAGTTCGCGGCGAGAATCTGGGTCCACAGCTCCGGGTTGCTCGCGGCGATGCGGGTCGTGTCGCGCAGACCCTGACCGGCGAGCGACAGTGCGCGCTCCGTGCCGCCCAGCAGCTCCGCCGCGAGCACAGTCGCCACCACCTGGGGTGCGTGTGAGATGAGCGCCACAGCACGGTCGTGGTCGTCCACGCCCAACTGCACGGGCACCGCGCCGAGGTCGAGCACGAGATCCTCGATGACCCCGACCAGTGCCGCGGGAGTCTCCGACTGTGCCGAGATCACCCACGGGCGACCCAGGAAGAGATCAGCCCGCGCCGACACCACGCCGCCGCGCTCCCGACCCGCGAGCGGGTGCGAGCCCACGTAGCGGCTCGTGTCCACTCCCGCGGCGCGCAGCTCCTCGAGCGGCTGGGACTTCACGCTCGCGACATCCGTCACCACGGCATCCGGAAACGCCGCCAACTCGGCCGCCACCACGCTCGCCGTCTGATCCGGGGGAACCGCCACGATCACCAGGGCGGGCGTATCGGCATCCGTCGCCGCCCTGCCCGCGCCGTAGTCGATCGCGAGCGAGACCGCCGCCGGCGAGATGTCGTGAACAATCACATCCACGCCGCGCTCCGACAGGCCGAGGCCTGCGCTC
>DAOMOV010000099.1:0-7177 GCA_035444505.1 Terrimesophilobacter sp. | reverse complement strand
CCATGTCTCAGCCCGACATCAAACCACGTTCCCGCGTCGTCACCGACGGAATCGAAGCGACTACGTCCCGCGGCATGCTCCGCGCCGTCGGCATGGGCGACGACGACTGGCACAAGCCTCAGATCGGCATCGCAAGCTCCTGGAACGAGATCACCCCCTGTAACCTCAGCCTCGATCGGCTGGCTCAGGCCTCCAAAGAGGGCGTGCACGCCGGCGGCGGCTACCCGCTTCAGTTCGGCACCATCTCCGTCTCTGACGGAATCTCCATGGGCCACGAGGGCATGCACTTCTCTCTCGTCTCCCGCGAAGTCATCGCCGACTCCGTCGAGACCGTCATGATGGCCGAACGCCTCGACGGCTCAGTGCTGCTGGCCGGATGCGACAAGTCCCTGCCCGGCATGCTCATGGCGGCGGCCCGGCTCGATCTCGCCGCGGTGTTCCTGTATGCGGGCTCCATCGCCCCCGGCTGGGTCAAGCTCAGTGACGGCACCGAGAAAGACGTCACCATCATCGACTCCTTCGAAGCCGTCGGCGCGGTCAAGGCCGGCACGATGAGCGAAGAGGATGCCCACACGATCGAGTGCGCGTTCGCACCCGGCGAGGGTGCGTGCGGAGGCATGTACACGGCGAACACGATGGCATCGGTCGCCGAGGCACTCGGCATGAGCCTGCCCGGCTCCGCCGCGCCGCCCTCCGCTGACCGCCGCCGCGACAACTTCGCACACCGCAGCGGTGAGGCCGTGGTGAACATGCTGCGGCTCGGCATCACCGCCCGCGACGTGCTCACCAAGAAAGCGTTCGAGAATGCGATCGCCGTCGCCATGGCGTTCGGCGGCTCCACCAACGTTGTGCTGCACCTGCTTGCGATCGCCCGCGAAGCCGAGGTCGACCTCACTCTCGACGACTTCAACCGCATCGGCAACACGGTCCCCCACATCGGCGACCTCAAACCCTTCGGCCGGTTCGTCATGAACGACGTCGACCGGCACGGGGGAGTGCCCGTCGTGATGAAAGCCCTGCTCGACGCGGGGCTCCTGCACGGTGACGCGCTCACGGTCACCGGCAAGACCGTCGCCGAGAACCTCGCCGAGATCAACCCGCCCGCGCCCGACGGTGAGGTCATGCGCCCCCTCGACAACCCCATCCATGCGACCGGCGGGTTGACGATCCTGCACGGCTCCCTCGCCCCCGAGGGCGCCGTCGTCAAGACCGCCGGATTCGACGCCGAAGTGTTCGAAGGACCCGCGCGCGTCTTCGAACGCGAACGCGCCGCCATGGACGCCCTCACCGAGGGGACGATCCAGCACGGCGACGTCGTCGTCATCCGCTACGAGGGCCCCAAGGGTGGGCCCGGCATGCGGGAGATGCTCGCCATCACCGCCGCCATCAAGGGCGCAGGGCTCGGAAAAGATGTATTACTCTTGACAGACGGCAGATTCTCAGGCGGCACAACCGGCCTGTGCATCGGCCACATAGCTCCCGAAGCGGTCGACGCCGGTCCGATCGCCTTCGTGCGCGATGGTGATCTTATTCGGGTCGATATCGCTGGCCGCTCGCTCGACCTACTCGTCGACGCAAGTGAGCTCGAGGCTCGCCGCAAAGGCTGGGCCCCGCTACCCCCGCGCTACACCCGTGGCGTGCTTGCAAAGTACTCGAAGCTCGTGCACTCCGCCGCAGAAGGCGCGATCACCGGGTGACCCGCACTCTCGCGAACCGAAGGAAAGAAGACCCCATGCCCGCGGAAACGATCCCCGTTCCCTCCGCTGCCAAACCGCGCCCGAAAGCCGCCGAACCCGAGGTTCTTACGGGCTCAGGCGCCATACTGCGCTCCCTCGAACTTCTCGGTATCAAGGATGTCTTCGGCCTGCCCGGCGGGGCGATCATGCCCTTCTACGACGAGCTCATGTCATCAACGGCCATCCGCCACATCCTCGTGCGCCATGAACAGGGTGCGGGTCACGCCGCCGAAGGGTACGCCTCATCGACGGGCAGGGTTGGAGTGGCCATCGCCACTTCCGGCCCCGGCGCGACAAATCTTGTCACCGCGATTGCTGACGCCCACATGGACTCTGTGCCCCTGCTTGCCATAACCGGGCAAGTGTTCTCCACGGTCATGGGAACCGACGCATTCCAAGAGGTCGACATCGTCGGCATCACCATGCCGATCACGAAGCACTCGTTCCTGGTGCGCCGTGCGGAAGACGTGCCGCGAATACTGCAGGAGGCGTACCACATCGCCACCACCGGCCGCCCCGGCCCCGTGCTCGTCGACGTCACCAAGGATGCCCAGCAAGGCAGCGCGCCCTTCATCTGGCCGAGCGGCATCGACCTGCCCGGGTACCGCCCCGTGCTCAAAGCGCACGGCAAGCAAGTGCTCGCCGCCGCGAAAATGCTCGCGCGAGCGAAGCGACCCGTGCTCTACGTCGGTGGCGGCGTTATTCGGGCGGGGGCTTCAGCCGAGCTCACGGAGTTCGCCAGCCTCAGCGGTGCGCCCGTTGTCACCACCCTGATGGCTCGTGGCGCGTTCCCCGACTCGCACAGGCAGCACCTCGGCATGCCCGGAATGCACGGAACCGTGCCCGCCGTTCTCGCCCTGCAGGAATCCGACCTCATCATCAGTCTCGGGGCCCGCTTCGATGATCGCGTCACAGGCAAACCCAGCGAGTTCGCGCCCGACGCAGAGATCGTGCACGTCGACATCGACCCGGCCGAGATCTCCAAGATTCGCGCCGCAGACGTTCCCATCGTGGGAGATCTCAAAGAAGTGCTCGGTGACCTCATCACCGCATTCCGCGGCGCGTCGGCGAAAGATGCCCCCGACCCTTCGGCAGGCTCAGCACAGCGCTACGCGACGTGGTGGGCTCGACTGGACGAGTTGCGCGAACGCTACCCTCTCGGCTACGACGAACCCAGCGACGGCCTCCTCGCCCCCCAGTACGTCATCGAACGCATCGGGGAACTCACCGGCCCCGAAGCGATCTACGCTGCCGGCGTCGGCCAGCACCAGATGTGGGCAGCACAGTTCATCAAGTACGAGCGCCCCAACGCGTGGCTCAACTCGGGCGGCGCGGGCACCATGGGCTACGGCGTGCCCGCCGCGCTCGGTGCGAAGGTTGCCAACCCCGACCGCACCGTGTGGGCGATCGACGGCGACGGATGCTTCCAGATGACCAACCAGGAACTCGCCACCGCGACGATCAACAACATTCCCATCAAGGTAGCGATCATCAACAACTCGTCGCTCGGCATGGTGCGCCAGTGGCAGACGCTGTTCTACAACGGGCGCCACTCCTTCACCGACCTCAACACCGGCCACGACACCGTCATGATCCCCGACTTCGTCAAGCTCGCTGACGCGTACGGTGCACTCGCCATCCGTGTGACAAAAAAAGAAGAGGTGGATGCCGCGATCACACTCGCGAACGAGACCAACGACCGGCCCGTCGTCATCGACTTCATCGTGAGTGCCGACGCCATGGTGTGGCCCATGGTTCCGCAGGGTGTCGGCAACTCCTCGGTGCAGTACGCCCGAGAGCACGCGCCCGAGTGGGATGAGGAGTAACAATGACACACGTACTTTCCCTGCTCGTTGAAGACAAACCTGGCCTCCTCACCCGCGTCGCCGGCCTCTTCGCCCGCCGCGGGTTCAACATCGAGAGCCTCGCCGTCGGCAAGACAGAGATCGCCGGGCTCTCCCGCATCACCGTCGTCGTCGATGTCGACGAGGCACCGCTTGAACAGGTGACGAAACAGCTCAACAAGCTCGTCAACGTGATCAAAGTCGTCGAGCTCGACCAGTCCCAGACCGTCGAGCGCGAGCACATGCTCATCAAGGTGCGTGTCGACAACACGACCCGGAGCCAAGTGCTTGAGGCGACGAACCTCTTCCGCGCGCGCATCGTCGACGTGGCCACTGACGCCCTCGTCATCGAGGTCACCGGGGACACCGCCAAGGTGCAGGCGCTTCTGCGCGTGCTCGAACCCTTCGGCATCAAAGAAATCGCACAATCCGGATTGCTCGCCATCGGGCGCGGACCCAAATCCATCACCGACCGAGTCCTCAAGAACTGACCCACCCCGCTGGTCTCGATGCGCCGCCTGCGGCGGCTACTCGACCGGCGGATCGACTAAACCGAAAACCGCTGGTCGAGTAGCGCGAAGCGCGCATCGAGACCACACACAAGATACAAGGAGCACGACACATGGCCGAGATCTTCTACGACAAAGACGCCGACCTCTCCCTCATCCAAGGCAAGAAGGTGGCCGTCATCGGCTACGGTTCCCAAGGCCACGCGCACGCCCAAAACCTGCGCGACTCTGGGGTAGAGGTGCGTGTCGGACTCAAACCCGACTCGAAGTCCGTCGCCAAGGCCACGGAGGCCGGATTCACCGTGCAGACCTCCGCCGAGGCCGCCAAGTGGGCTGACGTCGTCGTCATCCTCGCCCCCGACCAGCACCAGCGCGGCCTCTATGCTGCCGACATCAAGGACAACCTCGAACCCGGCAACACCCTCGTCTTCGGGCACGGCTTCAACATCCGCTTCGGCTACATTCAAGCGCCCGACGGTGTCGACGTCGTCATGGTCGCACCCAAGGGCCCCGGGCACACCGTGCGCCGCGAGTACGAAGCGGGACGCGGCGTGCCCGTCATCGTCGCGGTCGAGCAAGACGCCACCGGCAAGGCTTGGGACCTCGCCTGGTCCTACGCGAAAGGACTCGGGGGCTTGCGTGCCGGCGGCATCAAGACCACCTTCACCGAGGAGACCGAGACCGACCTCTTCGGCGAACAAGCCGTACTCTGCGGCGGAACCTCGCAACTGGTGCAGTATGGCTTCGAAACCCTCATCGAAGCCGGCTACCAGCCCGAGATCGCCTACTTCGAAGTGCTCCACGAACTCAAACTCATCGTCGACCTCATGTGGGAAGGCGGCATCGCCAAACAGCGCTGGAGCGTCAGCGACACCGCCGAATACGGCGACTACGTCTCCGGCCCCCGCGTCATCGACCCCAGTGTCAAGGAAAACATGCAGGCCGTGCTCGCCGACATCCAGTCCGGCGCGTTCGCGAAGCGCTTCATCGCCGACCAAGACGCCGGAGCGCCCGAATTCCTCGCCCTCCGCGACAAAGGCGCCCAGCACCCGATCGAAGCAACCGGCAAACAGCTCCGCGCCCTCTTCGCCTGGAAGCAGCAGGATGACGACTACACGGATGGGTCGGCCGCGCGTTGACCCCTGCGTGGTGATCGGCTCTGCCTCGGTGATCGACACTTTTTCGATGATCGAGTAGGACGCGCAGCGTCCGTATCGAGATCTGCTGGCGGGTCGCGGTACGTCCATCGGCGCGGACCACTCGACCGGCAGGCTTGTGCTAGAGGCTCGAAGCCAGCCAGTCCTCGAAGGTGATCGTGCCGGTGAGGTGATCGCCGCGCGGGAGCAGGCCCCCGCCCGCCATCGGCTTGCCGGCCGCACCCGGGACAGTGAGCGGGATGACGAGCTTGCGCATCCGCCGCGCCTTCACCACGCGACGGGCAAGGTCTACCAGTTCGTGCTGCTCCGGGCCCGCAAGCTCCACGATGGAACCATCGACAGTGGAGTCCTTCACCGTTGCCAGCCGCACGAGCTCGTCGGTGACCTCGCTCGAGGCGACCGGGCGCATCCGCATCCGTGGAATCATGGCGAACGGACCCGCCACACGGCCAAGGTTCTGGTCGGCGAACTCATGGAACTGGGTCGCCCGCAGCACCGTCACCGGAACCGCGCCTGCCTTCAGCGCGTTCTCCTGCGCGAACTTGCCCTCGTAGTAGCCGAACGGGATGCGGTCGACCCCCACGATCGACAGCACGACAATTCGAGACACCCCAGCACCCTCGGCTGCGCGCGCAAGATTAGTCGCCGCGGTCGAAAAGAACTCGATCGCCTTATCACGGCTGATCGTGCCGACATTGCTCACATCGACGACCGCGTCAGCACCCTGAAGAGCGGTGTCAAGTCCCGCACTCGTGGTGAGATCAACGCCCGAGGATCGTGACAGCGATACGACCTCGTGTCCTGTGCCGACTAGCTTCGTGACTACCTGGTGACCGATGAGGCCCGTACCGCCGACGACAGCAATCTTCATGTCTCTACTGTGGCACAGCGTTAAACGTCACGCCGCTGCATACGACCGAAAGGTTTCCGTTCGGTAGAGTCGGTCCCATGAGCGGTGACGGGGTCGGTGTCGGTGGCAAGCACCACCCGCAGCGTCCGAGTGAACTCGAGGACGACGCCGCACTGTCGTGGGGCGGCGAAAGTGACACTAGCCTCGTCACCGGGCCGCGTGCATCCGCGGCACAAGCCCAGCACGACGTTGATGACACTGGCTCAGGGGCGCCTCGGGATGTCGCAGGTTCCGTGCTCCTTGTCTTCTACGGCATCACCGCGGGCGTCTACGTGCTCTACACGGTCGGCTGGGTGCTGGGAGCGTTCGCCGACACGACCCCGACCGTGAGCGTCTTCGCGCAGCTCATGCACGAGTTCGGGCTGTTCTGCGCCATCGCCGCGCCCGCCCTGTGGGCGCTCGCCGTGTTCGTGCTCGCCCAGCGCCCCCTATCGCGCGTGCTGGGTCTGATTCTCGGAATGGTGCTGCTCGTGCCGTGGCCCTTCGTGCTGGGAGCGTTCCAGTGACGACGAAACCGGATGCCGCGCAGCCCGCGCCCGCCCCCGACACCGTGACCGGAGCATCACCGAAGCCATCCGGTCGGCGTCACCGTGGCTGGCTGTTCTGGATCGTCGTGGGGATCTTCGCGGTGCTGTACGCGCAGGATCTGTTCCAAGCCGTCACCGACGCGTTCGGAGTTCCGGCCGACATCGCGGCACTCAACGCGTTGCGGGCAGAGGCCGACCTTCCCGCACTGGCTGTGCCGTGGCTGCCGATCATCGTGAACCTCGCGCTTCCGCCCATCGTGTTCGCCGGTGCGCTCGGCGTGTCGTGGCGACGCAGCGTGCTCGTGGCCGCGCTCGTGCTCGCCACAGGGCTTGCTCTCGTCGCCGTGCTCACCCTCGACATGTACCTGCTTGCCGGCCTGCTCGTGAGCTGACGGAATCTCCATCCGCTCGGTTTCCCAACGGCCGAGACGGCCGTCGGCGCTGGCACAGGCGGCGAGGGCCAGAAATAACCCTCGCTCAGTGCCGGGGTTCGC
>DAOMOV010000098.1:5937-7240 GCA_035444505.1 Terrimesophilobacter sp. | reverse complement strand
GTACACCATCTACGCCCCGGTACACCACGCGAAAGGCATCGTGCAGGCGACGAGCGACGACGCCGAGCACGACGAGGAGATCGGCAAGGATGAGCCGCCCGAATGGACCGTTCAGCCAGGTAGTGACAAGGCCGACAAGCACACGTGAGCCGCCCGGGCCAGTGCGCCCCGGACACAGCGGCGCGCTGGCTCAGCCAGCGGGCCAGTCGAGACCCGATACCGTCAACGACTTGCTGAACGTTTCGAAACTCACCAGGCCGCCCTCGTGGGAAAATACCTGGCCGTTGAGCGCGAACGTGTCCTGCGGCCCGCGTTCGAGCTCGTCCCAGGTGAGACCGTCGCCGCTGTGCAACACGAGCGTGGGCCGGGAGCCGTTTTCCAGCGGGACCAAGGAGTCCACCGCAACGTAGAAGCCGCCCTCTGTCGCAGTGAGGAGCTGGAGCCCCCTGTCGGCTCGATCTGCCAGCAGCACCGGTTCGCCCCACGCGACGCCATCCGGGCTGAACCAGGCGTAGAACGAGTACTCGTCGACACCGTCGACCACGCCGTCGTAGACCTCGTAGACCACGACGGCGCCCACCGCACCCTCGATCGCCGAGACCAACCCGATCTCGCGGTCGTCGAGGGGAAGCACCTGACGAGTCCAGTCGAGCCCGTCAGAGCTGTGCATCACGGCGACGCCCTCCTCCGAGGCTGAGAGCATGACGACCACGCCGTCGAGGCCCAGAACAGCGCTGACCGGGAAAGCGGCGTGGTCGGCGGCGTCATTGATCGCGTTCACGACCCACTGCCCGTCGGCGCCCTTTGTCGCGGAGAATGGATCAAACCTTCCCGTGTGGTTCGGCTTCCACCACTGGCCGCTGCCCACCGCCACCAGCGTGCCGTTCAGCTCGTGGACTCCGGTGACGCAGGAGGTGCGGAAGCTCAGGTCACCCTGCTGCGAGGGCATCTCCTCGAAACCGAGCTCGCTCAGTGGAGAGACCGAAACGGCATCCCCCTCAATCGTCACCGCGTGATACGCGTTGACGATTCCCCGCGGATGTGAGCCGTCGTAGCTGGTCGCGTAGACGAGTTCGACCGCGCCGTTGCGTTCCCCCACCAGAAGCTGGTCACCGCACCGACCGTCGTGAAGCACGGCGCCGGCCGGAACACCTGCCGCCCCCAGATCCACGGTGTTCCATGAAACTCCGTCGCTCGTACCGTGCAGCACAGTCTGCTTCGAACGGTCAACCACCCAGAATCGGCCGGCCGCACTGAAGCCGGTGAAGTAGTCGCCTTCGGCGAGGAACGCCGGCGAAGCGAT
>DAOMOV010000098.1:0-5927 GCA_035444505.1 Terrimesophilobacter sp. | reverse complement strand
CAACCCACCCCGTCGCGTAGAGGGATGCCTCGGCTGCGGGGATCTCCGGGTCGTCCGATACGCCCGTTCCGTCGCCCGAGCACGCCGCGAGCGATACCGTCATCAGCAGCGCGGTCGCAGCGGCGATCCACGACGAACGGTTGCTGAGAAGACTACGACGAGCGACCAAGGCATCCACCTCACTCAGAACGGCACGACAGTGAGAGAACTCTATCGCCGGATAGCCCGCGCGTGTACCCCTAGCCGAGGTCGGCCAGTTGCGCCTCCTCGTCGAAGGCGATGCAGGAAGCGATGACGTCATCGAGAGCACCGTTCATGACAGCGTCGAGGTTGTACGCCTTGAATCCCGTGCGGTGGTCGGCGATGCGGTTCTCCGGGAAGTTGTAGGTGCGGATGCGCTCCGAGCGGTCCATGGTGCGGATCTGGGATTTGCGCACATCACTCGCCGCGGCGGCGGCCTCCTCCTGCTGACGCGCGAGCAGCCGCGCGCGCAACACCCGCATGCCCGCCTCACGGTTCTGCAGCTGGCTCTTCTCATTCTGCATCGACACGACAATGCCCGTGGGCACATGCGTGATGCGCACCGCCGAGTCCGTCGTGTTCACCGACTGCCCACCGGGGCCGCTCGAGCGGTACACGTCGATCTTCAGATCGTTCTGGTTGATCTCGACCTCTTCGGGCTCGTCAACCTCAGGGAACACGAGCACCCCCGTCGTCGAGGTGTGAATGCGCCCCTGCGACTCCGTGACCGGCACCCGCTGCACCCGGTGCACGCCGCCCTCATACTTGAGGTGCGCCCACACGCCCTGCGAGGGGTCGGTCGCGTTCGACTTGATCGCCAGTTGAACGTTCTTGTAGCCGCCCAGGTCACTCTCATCGCTGTCGAGCAACTCGGTCTTCCAGCCCTTCGAATCCGCGTAGTGCAGGTACATGCGCAGCAGGTCGGCGGCGAACAGGGCGCTCTCGGCACCACCCTCGCCGCCCTTGATCTCCATGATCACGTCGCGACCGTCATCCGGATCCCGCGGAATCAGCAGGCGACGCAGCTTCTCGGTCGCCGCATCCAGAGCCCCCTCGAGCGCGGGAACCTCCTCAGCGAACGCGTCATCCTCACGGGCGAGCTCACGGGCCGCCTCAAGGTCCTCGCCCGCTGCGGTCCACTGCTCGTGGGCGGCCTTGATCCTGCTCAGCTCGGCGTACCGACGGTTGATGCGCTTCGACCGGGCCGCATCCGCGTGAACGGCGGGATCCGCCAACTGCTCCTGCAGATCCTCGTGCTCGGCCAGCAGCGGTGCCACTGACTCGAACACGGCTACTCGTCCTTCGCGCCCGCGGTCGGCATCGATTTCTGCACCTGCATGAGGAACTCGACGTTGCTCGAGGTGTCCTTCAAACGGCCCAGCACGAGCTCGAGCGCCGCCTGCGTCTCGAGGCCGGCGAGCGCGCGTCGCAGCTTCCACACCACAGCGGTCTCGTCATCGCTCATGAGCATCTCCTCACGGCGGGTTCCGGATGCGTTGACATCCACCGCGGGGAAGATCCGCTTATCGGCGAGCTGACGCGACAGGCGAAGCTCCATGTTGCCGGTGCCCTTGAACTCCTCGAAGATGACCTCGTCCATCTTGGATCCGGTCTCCACGAGCGCCGTCGCGAGAATGGTCAGCGAACCGCCATCCTCGATATTGCGGGCAGCCCCGAAGAAGCGCTTCGGCGGGTACAGCGCCGATGAGTCGACACCGCCCGAGAGAATACGACCGGATGCCGGCGCCGCCAGGTTGTAAGCGCGGCCCAGGCGGGTGATCGAATCGAGCAGCACGACCACGTCGTGACCGAGCTCCACGAGGCGCTTCGCGCGCTCGATGGCGAGCTCGGCGACCGTCGTGTGATCTTCAGCGGGGCGGTCGAAGGTGGAGGCGATGACCTCGCCCTTCACCGTGCGCTGCATGTCGGTGACCTCCTCGGGCCGCTCATCCACGAGCACCACCATGAGGTGAACCTCGGGGTTGTTGGCCGAGATCGCGTTCGCGATCGCCTGCAGCACGAGCGTCTTGCCCGCCTTCGGGGGCGACACGATGAGGCCGCGCTGGCCCTTGCCGATCGGCGACACGAGGTCGACGATGCGGGTCGTGAGCTTGGCGGCTTCCGTCTCGAGGCGCAGACGCTCCGACGGGTACAGCGGGGTGAGCTTGCCGAACTCCACACGTGTCGCCGCCTGGTCGAGAGGCAGACCGTTGACCGAGTCGATCTTCACCAGCGCGTTGTACTTCTGGCGAGACTGGTTCTCACCCTCTCGCGGCTGACGAATCGCACCGACGATCGCATCGCCTTTGCGCAGGTGGTACTTCTTCACCTGGCCGAGCGACACGTACACGTCGTTCGCGCCCGGCAGGTAACCGCTCGTGCGCACGAAAGCGTAGTTGTCGAGCACATCGAGGATGCCGCCCACGGGGATCAGCACGTCATCCTCGGTCAGCTCCGGCTCGAGGTCGTCATTGCCGCCGCGACGCTTGCGGTCACGGTAGCGTCCGCGGCCGCTGCGCTCCTGCTGGTCGTCACCCTTGTCGCCCTGGCGGTCACCACGGTCAGACTGCTGGCGGTCGCCCTGCTGCTTATCGGACTGCTGGCGGTTGCGGTTGCGGTTGCGGTTGCGCGAAGCACCCGACTCGCCCTCAGGCGACTCGCCCGTGGAGCCGTCGGAGGTGTCAGCGCTCTCGGTCTTGTCACCACTGTCGGACTTGTCGGCACCGTCGGCCTTGTCGGCCTTACCGGATGCCTCGGTCTTGCCAGACGCCTCGGTCTTGTCGGACGCTACAGTCTTGTCCGCGTCACCGTTGACGTGATCGACAGCCGCCTTCGGGGTGCGGGTTCCGCGCTTGGCGGGGGCAGCATCCGGTGCCGCGTCTGTTGCGGCAGCGGTGTCCGAGGCAGGGGCAGCAGCGGTCGGTTCCGGCGCCTTCTCGGCGACCGCGGTGCTCACGGCCTCGGTCGTCGTGACGACGCCGTCCTGCGCCGTGGCGCGACGCGAAGTGCGCTTGCGTGGGGCATCGCCGCCCGCGGCGACGTCAGCAGCGGCAGCGCTCTCGGCAGCCGGGCCACCGGCATCCGTGCTTGCGAGCTGCACGCCCGTGGCCTCAGCCGCGGGTGCCTGGGTTGCCGCATCAGCGGCGGGGGTGTCGTTGTGCGACTCAGAGAGTTTCTCCATGAGTTCTCCTTTGCGAAGTTTGGAGGCACCAGAAATACCGCGCTCAGCCGCAAGAGCCTGAAGCTCGGGCAGCCGCAGTGCGGTCAGATCAGTGCCGGTCATTGGCGAACTGGAACGAACAGTGGGTTCGGTCACGTAAAAAGGATTCCTTCCCCTGCCTCGACCCGCACAAAAGGTGCGGAGTGCCGAGCAGCGGAGCTTGTCGCCCACCCCGGTTCTCATACGGCGGCACGACGGCGCACTGCGGGAGGATTGGGGTGAGACTGTTTCGGAACTCACCGGGAGTTTCCGCTTGATCAGTCGGAGTCGTCTACCGGGAGCACACTCACTGTAGCACCTTTGAAGTCCACGGCCAGCATGAGCGGCTCCCACGGCGAGCCCGGATGCGCCGCCACCAGTTCCGCCGCGGCAAGACGCTCAGCGGGGTCACTGCACAGAACGAGCACCGACGGGCCGCTGCCCGACACCACCGCCGCGTGGCCCGTGCCGCGGAGCGCCGCAAGCAGCGACTGGGTCTCCGGCATCGCCACGGCGCGGTAGCTCTGGTGAAGCCGATCCTCCGTCGCCGCGAACAGCAGCTCCGGGCTCTGCACGAGGGCCGCAATGAGGAGTGCCGAGCGGGAGACATTGAACGCGGCATCCTCATGCGACACGCTCTCGGGCCGAAGCCCCCTGGCCACCTCCGTCGACATCGTCTGCTGCGGCACACAGACGAGCGGCGACACCCCGCGGTGCACCGTGAGCTTCTTGAACTGCGGCCCCTCCTCACTCGACCACGCAATCGTCAGCCCGCCGAACAGGGCAGGAGCCACGTTATCCGGGTGGCCCTCGAGCTCGCTCGCGATCGACAGCAGCCGCTGCGAATCCAACTCCACATCGCCCGCCAGAAGACCCTTCGCCGCCATCACCCCCGCCACGATCGCCGCACCCGAGGAGCCCAGGCCGCGACCGTGTGGAATGTTGTTCGTCGCCTCCAGCTTCAGGCCCGGCAGCTCGCGACCCACCGAATCGAACACCGTGCTGATCGTGCGCACAATGAGGTTCGACTCATCCGTCGGCAGCTCGCCCTCGCCGACGCCGTGCACGCTCACCTGAGCACCCGGCTCCTCACGCACCACCGCGGACACCTCGCTGTACAGCGACAGCGCCAAACCCAAGGAGTCGAAGCCCGGGCCCAGGTTCGCCGACGTCGCCGGCACCTTCACCTCCACCCGAGACCCCGGGCATCCAGCGGCCGACACGGTCATCAGCGCCGCTCGAGGCCGAGCAAGGATGCCACCTCGGCCGTGTCCACACCCACCACCGTCGGCTCGACCTCGCCGCCGTCGGCACGGCGCAGCGCCCACTGCGGATCCTTCAGACCGTGACCGGTCACCGTCAGCACCACCGTCGCGTCCTTGGTGATGACCCCGGCATCCGCCTGCTCGAGCAGACCCGCGACACTGATCGCCGACGCGGGCTCCACGAAGATGCCGACCTCGGCCGACAGGATGCGGTGGGCCTCAAGAATCTTCTCGTCACTGATCGCCCCGAAGAACCCGTCGCTGTTCTCGCGCGCGGCCAGGGCCAGCTCCCACGACGCGGGGTTGCCGATGCGGATCGCACTTGCCACCGTCTCAGGGTTCTTCACCACCTCGCCCGTCACGATCGGGGCACTGCCGGCGGCCTGGAAGCCGAACATGCGCGGCAGCCGCGTCGAGACGCCGCGGGCGAGCTCCTCGCTGTATCCGCGGTGATACGCCGTGTAGTTTCCCGCGTTTCCCACGGGAACGAGGTGAAAGTCGGGAGCGTCGCCCAAGACATCGACAACCTCGAACGCCGCCGTCTTCTGGCCCTCGATGCGGTCGGGGTTGACCGAGTTGACCAGGTGCACCGGGTAGCTCTCGGCGAGCTCGCGGGCGATGTCGAGGCAGTCATCGAAGTTGCCCTGCACCTGCAGCAGCTGGGCGTTGTGGGCGATCGCCTGGCTGAGCTTGCCCATCGCGATCTTGCCCTGGGGCACCAGCACCGCCGCGGTGATGCCCGCGTGCGTCGCGTACGCCGCCGCCGACGCCGACGTGTTGCCGGTGGATGCGCAGATGACCGCCTTCGCGCCGTGCTCCACGGCCTTCGAGATCGCCATCGTCATGCCGCGGTCCTTGAAGGAGCCCGTCGGGTTCATGCCCTCGAACTTGACCCACACCCGCGCGCCCGTGCGCCTCGACAGGGCCTCAGCCCGAATCAGCGGGGTGCCGCCCTCGCCCAGCGTCACGATCGGGGTCGCCTCGCTGATATCGAGCCGGTCCGCATACTCGCGCAGAACCCCGCGCCACAGATGAGCCATCAGATTCCCTCCACTCTCAGCACGGACTCCACCGACCGCACCGCATCATTGTCGGCGAGTGCCGCCACCGTCGCCGCGAGCGCCGCCTCGGTCGCACGGTGCGTACCGATCACAAGGGTAGCCGTCGCCGCAGGGGCTCCCGTCGCCCCGCCTGCGTCGCCGAACTCCGCATCGGGGTGCGCCACCGTCTGCTCCACCGTCTCCAGCGACACCCCGTGATCAGCGAACACGGTCGCAATCGTCGCCAGCACACCCGGCCGGTCGTTCACCAGCAGTCGCACGCTGTAGCGCGTCACGATCTGATCGATCGGCAGCACGGTCACCGCGGCGCCGTGCGACTCCGCAATCCCCGGTCCCCCGATCACGTGACGCCGCGCCGCCGACACCACATCGCCCAGAACG
>DAOMOV010000097.1:3810-7251 GCA_035444505.1 Terrimesophilobacter sp. | reverse complement strand
TTCAGCCGATTGCTCCCAGCCACGACTTGCGGGCCTCCAGCGCCTCTGTGGCCTCCTTCACGCGACGGTCGTCCCCCGCCGATTTCGCCTCGGCCAGTTCGGACTCGAGTTTCGCGATGGCCTCGGTCAACTGGTCTGCGAGTCCCTCACTGCGTGCTTTGCGCTCGGGATTGTTCTTCTGCCAGTGCTCTTCGTCAAGCTTTCGCACCGCGGCCTCCACCTTGCGCAGCCGGTCTTCGACCTTGCGCACACTGTCGCGCGGGACTTTGCCTATCTCGTCCCACCGCTTCTGAATGCCGAGCAGTGCTGCGCGAGCGGCATCGCGGTCCGTTTCGGTCAGGAGCGGCTCTGCCTCATCGAGGAGCGCGAGCTTGAGTGTGAGGTTGTCGGCGAACTCGGCATCGTCCTTCGCGTCCTGCTCCGCTTTCGCCGCATACAGCACGTCTCCGGCGGCAGAGAACTTCGCCCACAGCGCGTCGTCGGCTTTCTTGCCCGCGCGTCCCGCCGCTTTCCACTGGTCCAGAAGGGCCCGATACGCACCGATCCCTTCGACTCCCTTCTCGCTGAGAGCCTCGGCCTTCTCAATCAACTCTTGCTTGCGGGCGCGCACGTCCTTGTGCGTCGCGTCCAGCTCGGCGAAGAACGAACGACGCGCAGTCTCAATCGTGGTGCGCGCGGCACGAAAGCGGGTCCAGAGAGCATCCCGATCACTCTTCGGCAGGCGTGGCCCCACCTGCTGCGCTTCTTTCCACTGAGCGAACAGTGCGTCGAGTTCTGCAGAAGCCTTCTTCCACTGCACCGCAGCCGGGTCTTTCGCGGCGAGCGCCTCGGCGGCCTCAACGATGACCGTGTGATCCGCGATGGCCTGCTCCACGGCGGCCTTGGCCTCGGCCTCTTGCTCCTGGGTGAGCTTGTCAACTGAACCGTGGAGCGCATCCAGACGCGTCGTGAGCGAGGCGAGGTCGCCGACGGCGTTCGCCTCCGCAATCGAATCGCGCAGAGTCGAGAGCGTGCTCGCGACGCTGCTGGCCGACGCTCCGCGCTTGACTCGCTGCTCGAGGAGCGTCACCTGGCCTTCGAGTTCAATGAACTTGCGCTCAAAATAAGCGAGGGCCTCTTCGGGGGTGGCGTCGGGGAACTGTCCCACCGCTCGCTCTCCATCGGGCGTGCGAACGAAGACGTTTCCCGCATCGTCCACGCGACCCCACGGTGCTTGACTGTCTACCACTGGCGTTTCACCCTCAAGTGTCGGTTTTCCATGACGCCACGGGAACCCTTATGGGGTTGCTTCGACGGCGCTGGGCATCGTGCACCAGCCTATTGCACCGCGTCGAGTGGCTTTGGGGGATGTTATTGGACCGTCACCGAAGTGATCGTGGTCTCGATGACGGGTGCGCCATCAGAGACCCCGTCGACGACACCGCCGCTGATGATTTCGGTGGTGAGGCCATCGAGTCCCTCGGTGACTCGACCGAAGACGGTGTAGCCCCCGGCGAGGTCGCGCGGGATGAGGCTCGTCTCGTAGACGATGAAGAACTGGTGTCCTTGGCTGTAGGCGTCGCCGCCGGCACGAGCCAGCGCAATCACACCCTTGGTGTACGTGTTGTCGTCGGGTGTGTTCTCGAGGGGACCGAACCGAAAGTCGGGATCGCCTGCGCCGGTGCCGTCGAGCGAGCCGCACTGCAGAACCTTGAGGCTTCCCGTCGTGAGTCGGTGGCAGGTCTTGTCGATGAAGTAGCCATCGTTGACCTGTTGCACGAAAGCTGCCACCGCCTGCGGTGCGGCAGTGCCGTCGAGTTCGATATCGAGCGTGACATCGTTGAGGGTGAGTTGGCCGGACCAGGCGCGTGACTCGGCAAGCTCCGGGGAGGGGATGTCACCGACAAGCTTGTCGGTGTCCTGGGTCTCCTGGGGTGGGGCACTTGGCACCGCGACGGGCGCTCCGGGTCCGCTGCTAAAGTACACGAACTGCGCGACCGTGACGAGAGCGACGACGGCGACCGTGGCGATGATGGCGGTGATGTTGTCTCGTTGGCGTCGCCGCGTCCCGGTATTGTGCACCTGCTGCCTGGCCGAGTACGTGCGAAGTCTCTCGCGCGCCATGCGTGCTTCGCGCTCTGCACTCTTGCTTCGTGCCACTGTTCCTCCAGCTCTGGTGGGCGTTTCAGCCCCTCAGCACTTTACTTGACACTCAAGCGCTCGGTGGTGCCAACTAGCATTGCGCTATGGCTGAGGGGCAGGCGGGCTTGCGTCAGGGGGTCACACCCCTTGCCGTGCGGATGCGCCCGCGCACCCTCGACGAGCTGGTGGGCCAGGAGCGTCTGCTCACGCCCGGCTCACCGCTGAGAGCGCTGGCGAGCGAGCCGACAGGGGAGCAGTCGGCGTCGTCGGTGATCCTGTGGGGGCCACCCGGTTCGGGCAAGACGACAATCGCGGGTGCTCTGGCACGGAGTTCGGGCCGCAATTTCGTGGAGCTGTCGGCGGTGACCGCCGGTGTCAAGGATGTGCGTCAGGTGATGACGGAGGCGATGTCGTCACGTGACCTGTACGGGCTGTCGACGGTGCTGTTCCTCGACGAGATTCACCGGTTCACCAAGGCGCAGCAGGACGCTCTGCTCCCTGGTGTGGAGAACGGCTGGGTCGTGCTCGTGGCGGCGACCACGGAGAATCCGTCGTTCTCGGTGATCGCTCCGCTGCTCTCTCGCTCGCTGCTGCTCCGGCTCGAGCCGCTGACGGATGACGACCTGGGGGTCGTGGTGGATCGTGCGCTGGCGGAGAAGCGGGGGCTCGCTGGCGCGGTGGCACTGTCACCGGAGGCCCGGGCGATGATCGTGCGACTCGCGTCGGGCGATGCGCGCCGCGCCCTGACGGCGCTGGAGGCGTCGGCGATCGCGGCGGTGGCGCTCGAGGGCGAGGGTGCCGCTGTGACGCCGGAGATTGTGGCGGGCGCGGTGGATCGTGCACTGCTGCGTTACGACCGGCAGGGTGATGAGCACTATGACGTGATCAGCGCGTTCATCAAGTCGGTGCGGGGGAGCGATGTCGACGCCGCCATTCACTATCTGGCTCGCATGATCGAGGCGGGTGAGGATCCCCGATTCATTGCGAGGCGCATCATCATTCTCGCGGCGGAAGACATCGGCATGGCCGACCCGAATGCCCTGACCATCGCCGTTGCCGCGGCTGACGCGGTGCAGCTGATCGGAATGCCGGAGGGGCGCATTCCGCTCGCCGAGGCCGTGACGTACCTTGCTATGGCGCCCAAGTCGAACGCCTCATACGTGGCGATCGACCGTGCGATTGCGGATGTGCGGGCCGGCAAGATTGGTCGGGTGCCGCCGCACCTTCGCGACGCGCACTACCCCGGGGCGAAGAAGCTTGGTCACGGTGACGGCTACCGCTACCCGCATGACGATGCGGTGGGTGTCGTGGGGCAGCAGT
>DAOMOV010000097.1:0-3800 GCA_035444505.1 Terrimesophilobacter sp. | reverse complement strand
TCAGCACCCAGGCCGACATCTTGCCCTCGGCGCTGAGCACGCGGATCGTTCCGTAGAGCTTGAAACGCTCGCGGATCAGCCGACCGATGTTGTCGAGGATCTCCGCGAGGTTGCCGCCCGACTGGAGAAGCTGCGCCGCATCATCGGTTCGTGAGCGGATGCGTGCCCAAGGTCTGCTACTCTGGTAGACGCCTACAGAGGGTCTTCCGCGCACGGCTGCAGCGGAACCCACATTCTGGAGGGTGCGTCTATTAGCCAGACGAATCCACGGCCCATCCCTCGTGTACCTTGCGGAGACCGCACTCGTGCTGCTTGTCGCACGCCGTGTCGGTATCCGCCCGCGACCATCGTGAACTAATTCCGTCAGTACCGAAAGGACACCGTGTCTACCAAGTCACGCACCCGCAGCAAGACCCGCCTCTCGCGGGCCCTCGGCCTCGCCCTCACCCCGAAGGCGGCCAAGTACCTTGAGAAGCGTCCGTACCCCCCCGGCGAGCACGGCCGCACGCGCCGCAAGACCGACAGTGACTACGCCGTTCGACTGCGCGAGAAGCAGCGTCTGCGCGCCCAGTACGGCATCCGTGAGGCTCAGCTTCGCATCGTCTTCCAGGAGGCTCGCCGCACACAGGGTCTGACCGGTGAGAACCTCGTCGAGCTTCTCGAGATGCGTCTCGACGCTCTCGTCGTTCGCGCTGGTTTCGCTCGTACGACCGCGCAGGCTCGCCAGCAGATCGTGCACCGTCACATCATGGTGGACGGCAAGCGCGTCGATCGTCCTTCGTTCCGCGTGAAGCCGGGCCAGCTCATTCACGTGCATCCGCGCAGCGAGCTCATGGAGCCGTTCCAGGTTGCTGCGGCCGGCGCCCACGCCGACGTGCTGCCGAAGGTTCCCGCGTACCTCGAGGTCGAACTCGACAAACTGCAGGCACGGCTCGTGCGCCGCCCCAAGCGCGCTGAGGTTCCCATCACGTGCGAAGTTCAGCTCGTGGTTGAGTACTACGCGGCGCGCTAGCGCTGCAGCGCGGCTCTCTTGTCGCTGAACCTGTGAACAGCCCCGTGAAACTGCGGGGCTGTTCCGCGTAGTGTTGTGGCGTGGGAGAATTGCTTCCGCGTAGACGTGTGAGGAGAGGCAGGGTCATGGACAGAATCGGTTGGCTCATCGTGGGCGTCATCGGCGGTTTCGTCGCGGCCCACCAACTGGGTAAGACCCCGCAGGGGCGGCAGTTCTTCAGCGATGTCGACTCGAAGGCGCGGGAGTTCGGCAGCGCAGTCGTGGAGGGTTACAAGGCGCGTGAGGCGGAGTTGCGTGCGGCGGTTGCGGAGGCGGAAGACGTCATCGCTGACCTGAAGCGAAAGTAACCAACCAGCCTTTTACCCGGGTTCGTCCCGGCCATACCTCCGGGACAGCATGCACACGGCAGACATTCGCAGGCGCTGGCTTGATTACTTCGGCGAGCGCGGTCACACGGTGGTGCCGTCGGCGTCCCTGGTGAGTGACGACCCGACGGTCATGTTCACGATCGCGGGCATGGTGCCGTTCATTCCGTACCTGACGGGGCTGGTTCCTGCGCCGTATCCGCGGGCGACGAGCGTGCAGAAGTGCATCCGCACGAACGACATCGAGGAGGTCGGCAAGACCACTCGGCACGGCACGTTCTTTCAGATGGCGGGCAATTTCTCGTTCGGTGACTATTTCAAAGAGGGCGCGATCGAGTTCGCGTGGGAGCTGCTGACCCGCGCCGAAGCGGATGGCGGCTACGGGTTCGCGGAACGCGACCTGTGGGTCACGGTCTACGAGGATGACGATGAGGCGGCGGCGCTCTGGGAGCGAATCGCCGGCCTTCCCGGGGAGCGGATTCAGCGGCTGGGCCGTGAGGACAACTACTGGCACACGGGTCACGCGGGCCCTGGCGGTCCGTGCTCGGAGATCTACTTCGACCGCGGGCCGAAGTACGGCAGGGATGGCGGCCCCGCGGTTGATGACTCCCGATTCATCGAGATCTGGAACCTCGTGTTCATGCAGTACTTGCTCGATGATGTGCGCGGCAAGACCGAGTTCACGGTCGTGGGCGAGCTGCCGAAGAAGAACATCGACACGGGTCTGGGGATGGAGCGCGTCGCCTTCTTGAAGCAGGGCGTCGAGAACATGTATGAGATCGACCAGGTGCGCCCCGTGCTGGATCGTGCCGCTGAGCTGTCGGGTCGCCGCTACGGCGCCGACCACGACAACGATGTGCGGATGCGCGTGGTCGCCGACCACATCCGCTCCTCGCTCATGCTGATCGGTGACGGTGTTACCCCATCGAACGAGGGTCGCGGCTATATTCTGCGTCGGCTGTTGCGCCGCTCGGTGCGCGCGATGCGTCTGCTCGGGGTTGATGTGGCGACGTTCCCGGAACTGTTCTCGGCGTCGAGGGATGCGATGAGCGCGGCGTACCCGGAGATCGAGTCCGACTTCGACCGGATCTCGCGGGTGGCGTTCGCGGAGGAGGACACCTTCCTCGGCACGCTGGCGAGCGGCACGAGCATTCTCGATGTGGCGGTGGAGAAGACGCGTGCGCGGGGCGCGGTGCAGCTCTCGGGCGATACGGCGTTCCTGCTGCACGACACGTTCGGGTTCCCGATCGATCTGACGCTGGAGATGGCGGAGGAGGCGGGCCTGTCGGTGGATCGGCGCGCGTTCGACGAGTTGATGGCGGGGCAGCGCGCGAAGTCGAAGGCCGATGCGAAGTCGAAGAAGTCGCAGCTCGCCGATCTTTCGGTGTACGCCGATTTTCGTGCTCGGGGCGAGACGGTGTTCACGGGCTATGAGTTCTTGGAGACTGATACCCGCGTGCTCGGCATCATCAAGGACGGCACCGCGGTTCAGCGGGCGAGCGCGGGCGACACGATCGAGGTGATCCTCGCGGAGACGGCCCTGTACCCGGAGTCGGGCGGTCAGGATTCCGATCTGGGTTCGATTGTGGGCGCCAGTTTCGAGCTGGAGGTGCTCGATGTCCAGCGTCCCGTGAAGGGTCTCATCAGCCACTCCGTGCAGGTGCTGAGCGGCGAGGTGGGGGTGGGCGATGCGGCCCGCACGATCGTGGACCCCTTGTACCGTCAGGGTGCGGCGGGAGCCCACTCGGCGACGCACCTCATCCACGCGGCTCTGCGTGAGGTTCTCGGCCCGGGTGCGCACCAGTCGGGCTCCTACAACAAGTCCGGCTACATGCGGCTCGATTTCGGCTGGAACCAGCCGCTGTCGCCCGAGACGCGGAGCGAGATCGAGGAGCGCGCGAACCTCGCCATTCGTGACAACCTCGAGGTCGTGACTCGAGAGATGCCGCTCGATGAGGCCAAGGCGCTGGGTGCGATGGCTCTGTTCGGCGAGAAGTACGGTGACCGGGTGCGCGTGGTCGATATCGGCGGCGAGTGGTCCCGTGAGCTGTGTGCGGGCACGCACGTTGCCCGCAGTTCCGAGGTGGGACTCATCAGCGTCGTGAGCGAGGCATCCGTGGGCGCGACGAACCGCCGCATCGAGTCGTTTGTGGGCCTGGACGCGTTCCGTGAGCTGGCGGTGGAGCGGTCGATCGTGTCGCAGTTGAGCGTCAACCTGAAGACGCCGCGGGAGCAGCTGCCCGAGCGCATTGCCGAGCTCGTGGCGAGCCTCAAGGCGGCGGAGAAGCGCATCGCGGCACTGCAGGCGGCCGAGTTGAAGCAGCGCGTGCCCGCGCTCGTGAACGAGGCGCTCACGGTGGCGGGTCTCACGCGGGTGGTGGCGGAGGTGCCTGGTGCGTCGAGTGCTGACGACGTGCGCTCTC
>DAOMOV010000096.1:0-7426 GCA_035444505.1 Terrimesophilobacter sp. | reverse complement strand
GCACATCAACCTCCTGTGTAGTGGCGCACCACCCGGCGACCGAGTCGAGTCGTGACCTCATAGTTGATGGTGCCCGCGGCATCCGCCCAGGAGTCCATCGTGGGTGCGCCCGTCGCGGGGTCGCCGAACGCGACGACTCGGTCCCCGACGGCTACGGGTCGGTCACCCACGTCGACGACGAGCTGATCCATCGCGATCGATCCCGCGACGGGGGCGAGCTCGTCGCCCACGAGCACATGGGCGCCGAGCGACGCCGCGCGAGGCAGCCCGTCTTCGTAGCCGAGGGGAACCAGCGCGAGCGTCGTCTCTCGCGGTGTTCGATACCGGTACCCGTACGAGACGCCCGTGTCGGCGGGCACGCGTCGCGTCGCCACCACCTCGCTCGACAGTTCGAGCGCGGGCGTCAGACCGAGCTCGGCACCCGTCTCATCGGCGAACGGTGACAGGCCGTAGCTCGCGAGACCGAACCGCACCATGTCGAATCTGGCGGATGGCACCCGCAGCGAACTCGCAGACGCCGCAAGATGCCGCAGTTCGAACTCGAGGCCCAGCGACTCCGCGAGTGCGATGGCGCCTTCGAACGCGGCGACCTGCGCCGCATCAGCCTCCGCGCCGGCGTTGGCGATGTGGCTGAACAGGCCGCGCACGCGCGTTTTCCCGACACCCACTCGAGCGGCATGCGCAAAGAACTCGGGCCACTGCGCCGGTGCCGCCCCGTTGCGCGCGAGACCCGTGTCGATCTTGAGGTGCACACTCGACACTCCGGCGCGCACGGCACGATCGAGCTGTGCGGTGGAACTGACACCGACATCGACTCCGGCCTCGGCGGCATCCGTGAAGGTCTCGCTCGAGGAGTGCAGCCAGGCGAGCACGGGCGCCGTGATCCCTGCCGAGCGCAGCTCGAGGGCCTCACCGATGTCGGCGACACCGATCCAGTCGGCGCCCCCGGCGAGACCCGCCCGCGCCGCCGCGATCGCTCCGTGCCCGTACCCGTCGGCTTTGACGACGATCATCGCGTGCTCGGTACCGACCCGTCCGCGCAGGCTCTCGATGTTGCTCGCGATCGCATCCAGGTCGATGCGGGCGATGCGCAGCGGCGTGGTCACTGGTGCACACCCGTGCTCTCGGCGATGACGTAGGCGATGGCCACTCCGGCATCGTGGGTCAGTGACACGTGCAGCGTCGATACTCCGCGCTCGCGCAGGTGCACAGCGAGTTCACCTGACGTCTCGAAGTGGGGGTTGCCCCGTTCGTCGGCCGTCACCCTCATATCGTGCCAGAACACGCCATCGGAGTGGCCAACAGCTTTGATGAGAGCCTCTTTCGCGGCAAACCGTGCCGCGAGCGAGCGCAGGGGAAGCACCCGATCTCCTTGGCGCAGTTCGCTCTCAGCGAACAGCCGTGGCACGAGCCTCGGCGTTCGCGACGCCGCCCGCTCGAACCTGGCGATGTCGACGATGTCCACGCCGATTCCGACGATCACGCTGCGTCCCTGGGCCTATTCGACCGTGACCGACTTCGCGAGGTTGCGCGGCTGGTCCACGTCGAGTCCCTTCGCCGCCGCAAGCTCCATCGCGAAGATGTGCAGGGGGGTGATCGCCAGCAGCGGTTCGAACATGGTGGTCGCGAGGGGGATCGGGATGACGACGTCGGCGAACGGCAGCACCGCGGCATCCCCTTGTTCGGCGATGGCGATGACGCGGGCGCCCCGGGCGCGAATCTCCTGGATGTTGGAGACGACTTTCGCGTGCAGTGAGTCTGCCGAGCGCGGGCTCGGCACGACGACGAACACGGGCTGACCCGGCTCGATGAGCGCGATCGGGCCATGCTTCAGCTCACCGGCGGCGAAACCCTCCGCGTGAATGTAGGCGAGTTCTTTGAGCTTGAGGGCACCCTCCAGGGCGATGGGGTAGCCGACGTGGCGGCCGAGGAACAGCACGGAGCGTGCGTCTGTCATCCAGTGCGCCAGTTCTTTGATGCTCTCGTGCTGCTCGAGCACGGTTGCGAGCTTGCCGGGCAGGTTCCCCAGCTCCTCGACTATGGCAGCTGCCTCGTCTGCTGCGAGGGTGCCGCGAACGCGTGCGAGATGCAGGCCGAACAGGTAGAGAGCGGTGACCTGGGCGTGGAATGCCTTTGTCGACGCGACCGCGATCTCGGGGCCAGCGTGCGTGTAGACAACGGCATCGGACTCGCGGGCGATGGTCGCTCCCTGCGTATTGCAGATGGAGACGGTACGGGCGCCCTCGGCAATGGCGTACTTGACGGCCATGAGGGTGTCCATGGTTTCGCCCGATTGGCTGATCGAGACGACGAGGGTGCGGTCGGTGAGCACCGGTTCCCGATAGCGGAACTCGTGCGAGAGTTCGACCTCGACGGGTATGCGAGCCCACTTCTCGATGGCGTACTTGCCGAGCATCGCGGAGTAGGCGGCGGTTCCGCAGCCGATGAGCACGATGCGGTCGATCTGGGTGAGCTCGCTGTCGAACGACGCGAGTTCGGGGATGCACACTTCGCCGTCGGCGACGCGGCCGAGCAGGGTGTTGGCGATCGCGTCGGGCCCTTCGGTGATCTCTTTCGCCATGAAGCTCGACCACCCGCCTTTGTCTGCGGCGGACGCATCCCACTCGACAGTGAAAGCGTCGGTCTGCACGGGGTTGCCGTCGAAGTCGATGACGGTGACGCTCTCGGGGGTGATGGTGACGATCTGATCCTGGCCGATGGCCATGGCGTTGCGGGTGTGCTCAACGAAGGCGGCGACGTCGGAGCCGAGAAAGTTCTCACCCTCGCCGAGCCCGATGACGAGTGGCGAATTGCGGCGTGCACCGACGACGACCCCGGGCAGGTCCTGGTGCATGACGAGCAGTGTGAAGGCGCCGTCGAGGCGCTGCACGACAGAGCGCAGCGCTTCGGTGAGGTTCCCGGTCTCGCGGTAGGCGTTGCCGACGAGGTGTGCGGCGACTTCGGTGTCGGTTTCGCTCGCGAAGACGGTGTCGGGATGCGTGGCGACGAGTTCGCTGCGCAGGTCGGCGAAGTTCTCGATGATGCCGTTGTGGATGAGGGCGAGTTTGCCGTCGTCGCCGAGGTGCGGGTGGGCGTTGGCGTCGGTGGGTCCGCCGTGGGTTGCCCACCGGGTGTGGCCGATTCCGGTGGGTCCGTCGGAGACGGGGGTGCTGTCGAGTTCGTCGACGAGGATGCCGAGCTTGCCGGCGTGCTTGCGCACCGACAGTTCCCCTTGGGGGTCGAGCACGGCGATGCCGGCTGAGTCATAACCCCGGTATTCGAGGCGCTTGAGGCCGCCGAGAAGAACTCCGACGCTGCTGCCGCTACCGACGTAGCCTACGATTCCACACACGTCGGCAATTCTAAGTCACCGCGGGTTGGGGTTGCCGTCGGGATGGGCGCCGAAGAGTAGGCTTCTTGGAATGTCCGACCCCGCTACCGGTGCGATCAATCTGACGCCGTTCCAGGAGTTTCCGAGAGCCACCTGGGCGGAACTTGCCCCGTCGGCAACGTCACCGCTGACAAAGCGCGAGATCGTCGAGCTTCAGGGCCTTGGTGACGTGCTTAGTCTCACCGAGGTGAGCGAGGTGTATTTGCCGCTGAGTCGCCTGATCAGTCTGTATGCAGTGGGGGCGAAGCGTCTGCACGCGTCAACGAGTGCGTTCCTCGGGCAGCGTTCGACGTCGACTCCATTTGTCATTGGTGTGGCGGGCTCGGTGGCCGTGGGCAAGTCGACGATTGCGCGCTTGCTGCGCGAGTTGCTGGCGCGGTGGGAGGAGACCCCCCGGGTTGAGCTGGTGACGACGGATGGTTTCTTGTTTCCGAACGCGGAGTTGGAGCGCCGCGGCCTCATGGAGCGCAAGGGCTTTCCGGAGTCGTACGATCGCCGTGCTCTGCTGCGTTTCGTCACGCGCGTGAAGAGTGGTGTTGATGAGGTGCGGGCGCCGTTCTATTCGCACCTGCGCTATGACATCGTTCCGGATGCCGAGATCGTCGTGCGGCGACCAGACATCCTCATTGTGGAGGGCCTGAATGTGCTTCAGCCGCCGTCGCCGGGTCACGAGCTCGCCGTGAGCGACCTGTTCGATTTCACGGTGTACGTGGATGCGCGCACGTCAGACATCGCCCGCTGGTACGAGGACCGGTTCGTGAAGCTTCAGCAGAGCGCGTTCACCGATCCGGCATCCTACTTTCACCGCTTTGCGAGTCTCAGTGAGGACGAGGCGCGGGCACGGGCACGAGAGATCTGGTCGACGATCAACGAACCGAACCTCATCAACAACGTTCAGCGCACCCGTTCGCGCGCAACACTCGTGCTGCGCAAGAATGCCGAGCACTCGGTGCGCACGATCCTGCTGCGCAAGATCTGAGCCGCGCGCTGGAGCATAAAGCGAAGGCCATTTCTGGCCTTCGCGGCGACGCCAGCGCCGACGGCCGTCTCGGCCGTCGATAAAGTCCTATCGCGAGAGTTGAGCCCGCACGACTTCTGCGAGTTCGTGCGCAATCTCGTCTGCCGTGGCTTGCTCGGCGGCTTCGACCATGACCCGCACGAGCGGCTCGGTGCCGGAGGGCCGCAACAGCACCCGGCCGGTGTCGCCCAACCGCGCCTTGGCGGCGTCGACGGCCTCCGCGATGACGGTGTTGCCGGAGAGGGCGTGGTGGTCAACATTTTTCACATTGACCATGATCTGCGGGTACACGGTCATGACCGACGCAAGCTCGGCGAGCGTCTTGCCCGTGCGCGCCACCTCGCCCGCGATGAGCAGCCCGGTGAGGATGCCGTCGCCCGTTGTGGCGAATTCTGACAGAATCACGTGCCCCGACTGCTCGCCTCCCAGGCTCAGTTCGCGCGAATCGAGCTCTTCGAGTACGTAGCGATCACCGACCTTCGTCTCGATGAGGGAGATTCCGTGCTCGGCCATGGCGAGTCGAAGGCCAAGGTTGCTCATGACGGTCGCCACGAGAGTGTCGTCTTTGAGCTGGCCGCGCTCCTTCATGGAGATCGCGAGGATCGCCATGATCTGGTCCCCGTCGACGACGGCGCCGGTGTGGTCAACGGCGAGGCACCGGTCGGCGTCGCCGTCGTGGGCAATTCCGAAGTCCGCGCCCTCGTCGATGACGGTGCGTCTGAGCAGGTCGAGGTGGGTTGAGCCGACCCCGTCATTGATGTTGTTGCCGTCGGGGCTCGCCCCGACGACGCTCACCTTGGCGCCAGCGTTCGCGAACACCTCGGGTGAGACGCCCGCAGCGGCGCCGTGCGCGCAGTCCAGCACGACATGCAGTCCCTCAAGGCTCTGGCTGAGCGCGGCGAGCAGGTGCACGACATAGCGATCCTCTGCGTCGGCGAAGCGGCGGATGCGCCCCACCTCAGCACCGGTCGGTGCAATGGGCGGCTCACTCAGTGCTGCCTCGATGCGGTCCTCCACCTCATCGGGCAGTTTGCGTCCTCCCGCGGCGAAGAACTTGATGCCGTTGTCGGGCGCGGGGTTGTGCGAGGCGGAGATGACCACCCCGAAGTCGGCTTGGCTGTCGGCAACGAGGAATGCGAGCGCCGGGGTGGGGATCACACCCGCATCGAGAACGTCAACGCCGGAGCTTGCGAGTCCCGCGGCGATCGCCGACGAGATGAATTCACCGGATACGCGCGGGTCACGGCCGATGACAGCGACGGGTCGGCGGCCCGAGGCACGCCGACCGTCCGCGTGCCGTCCCTTGCCGAGCACAACCGCTGCGGCCTGTGCAAGGCGAAGCGAGAGCTCGACCGTCAGTGAAACGTTGGCGAGCCCCCGAACACCGTCCGTTCCGAACAGCCGAGGCATTATCGGAGCTGCGGCTAGCGCTTCGAGAACTGGGGCGCCTTGCGGGCCTTCTTGAGACCAGCCTTCTTGCGCTCGATGACGCGAGCGTCACGAGTCAGGAAGCCAGCCTTCTTCAGGGTCGGTCGGTTGTTCTCACGATCGATCTCGTTGAGAGCACGGGCGATTCCGAGTCGCAGCGCACCGGCCTGACCCGAGGGGCCGCCACCGATGATGCGCGCAACCACGTCGTAGCTGCCGAGCAGGTCGAGCACCTTGAAGGGGTCGTTGATGAGCTGCTGGTGCAGTTTGTTCGGGAAGTAGTCCGCAAGTTCGCGGCCGTTCACTGAAAAGGTGCCGGTGCCCGGAACGAGCCGCACTCGTGCGATCGCACGCTTGCGGCGACCGACAGCAGCGCCCGACACGTTGAGCACGGGGCGCGGTGCCTTGGGAGCTTCGGGGGCGGCCGACTCGGTCGAGTAGCTCTCGACGTTCTCTACCGCCGCCTCCTCAAACGCTGTCTCGTCAATGGATTCTGAAATCTTCGCCATGGTGAAGTCCTTATGTCTTGTCAGCGGGCGCTACTGCGCAACCTGAGTAATGGTGAACGGCTTGGGCTGCTGCGCGGCGTGAGGGTGCTCAGGGCCCGCGTAGACCTTGAGCTTGCCGAACTGGGTGCGACCGAGCGAGGTCTTGGGGAGCATCCCGCGCACCGCCTTCTCCACCACGCGGGTGGGGTGCTTCTCGAGCAGCTCGGCGTAGCCGGTCGCGGTGAGACCACCGGGGTAGCCGGAGTGGCGGTAGGCGATTTTCTTCTGAAGCTTCGACCCGGTCAGGGCGACCTTGTCGGCGTTGACCACGATGACAAAATCGCCGGTGTCCATGTGGGGTGCGAAGGTGGGCTTGTGCTTGCCGCGCAGCAGGGCTGCGACGTGGCTGGCGAGGCGTCCGAGAACAACATCGGTCGCGTCAATGACGAGCCAGTCACGCTGGATGTCGTCAGCTTTGGGCGAATAGGTGCGCGTCACGGTGAAACCGCTTTCTGTCGAAGGGAGGTGGTCGTGAATCCCACTCCGTGGGCGTTACCGCGTCGATGACGGGCAACCTCCCGGTGGAGGGCTCAACTTCGGGCGCACGACCTGCGTGCACCAAGGGTCTACTGTAGTCGCTCCGGTCGGCTACCGCAAAGTCAGATGACTCTCAGGAGAGAGACTCACGGCGTGCCCGCGTCTGCTCGGCGCGCGCGGCGAACCCCGCGGCATCCGGATACCCCACCTTGACCAGGGTGAGCCCGCGCGCGGGTGCAACAGGGAACTCGCTCGTGCGGGTCAGCTCGCCTCGAATCTCCATCATCCGCTGGGGTGTCAGGCTCCCCTCCCCCACCGCGACCGCCGCACCGACGAGGGAGCGCACCATGGAGTGACAGAACGCATCCGCCTGCACCGTCGCCACAATGAGGCCCGAATCATTCGCGAACCTGAACTCTTCGAGCGTGCGGATGGTCGTCGCACCCTCCCGAGGTTTGCAGAACGAGGCCCAGTCGTGCAGACCCAGCAGTCGTGAAGCCGCGTCGTTCATCGCCTCCACGTCGAGCACCGCCTCGACCCGCCACAGGGTGCGCCGTTCCAGGG
>DAOMOV010000095.1:2984-7432 GCA_035444505.1 Terrimesophilobacter sp. | reverse complement strand
CGTCGGCGGGCACCACAACATTGACCTCGCCGCTGACGACGCGAATCGTGACGCGACCATCAGGACTCGACGAGGTCGCGTCCGCACCCTCGAAGTAGTCGGTCAGGTTGACGTCCACATCCCCGGACACCTGGGTGTGCGCGAACGTGCGGTCGTCACTGTAGTGCGGAGCCCACGCGCTCCCACCCGCGAGACCAAAGCTGCCGATGCCACCGAAACCGCCCCACGACGTGAACAGCAGCGCGAAGGCGACGAGCCACGCCATGCCCCCAGCACCACCCTGACGCTTGCCCATGAGCCCATTGATGACGACCGCGAGCCCCAGCACACCGAGCGTCACGGCGAGGCCGATTTGGGTCGCGTGCGATGTCCACTCGCCGGAGCCCACCACGTACAGCGCACTTGCCGCACCTGCCACGAGGGCCACACCGATCGCCACGAGCGAGAACAGCGGATGCGACCTGGTGCGCCGGTACTGCTCCGCCAGTTCTGTGCGCTGCGCCGCTGACTGCTCGGCCCGCACCCGGCGATCGTGGGCTGCGCGCTCGCGGGCAGCCTCCGCCTGCTGCGCCTTCCACGCTGCGTGCTCGCGCCTCCACTCCTCCTGCTGCCGCTTCCACTCGTCGAGAGCGTCAGCGTCCGCGGGAGGGGTGGCTGGCGGTGGTATCGGGGCTCCCGCGTCCGCAGCGAACGCGGCGCTGGGCGTCGATGCGTGCGCGGTGCCCGCATCCTTCGGCCCTGCTGAGGGTTCCGCGGCGGGTGCCGTGTACAGCACCGAGTCGTGGGGGGTGCGCGTGACGCCGTTTCGGGTGGCAAGCCACACGATGAGCCACACGATGGAGCCGATGATGGCGAGGGTCCAGAGCAGGTTCCAGAGGGCGCCGCCGAGGAGTCGACCGCCGCCCCACACGTCCCAGTTCCACGGGCCCCAGAACCAGAGGCCCTGCGTCACCGGCAGGAACGCGAGCACCGTGATGATGCCGATGCCGATGACGGCGCCATCGAACTGGCCCCGCATGAGGCGCTCCAGGTGGATGCGCTCCTCCAGGTCGGGCAGCAGCAGCCACGCCGCCGCGTACAGCAGCAGCGCTGGCGCCCCAATCAGCGCGACGACGACGAAGATGCCGCGCACCAGAATCGGGTCGATGCCGAGCCTCACCCCGACACCGGCGGCGACACCGCCGAGCCAGCCGGGCTCGCGCGTGATGCCGAGACCGCGCATCCAGGTGAAGAAAGAGTTCGAGGGCGGGGGTGCCGCCGCGGTGGGGGGAGTCGAGGTTGTCGACTCGGAGGTGTTATCAGCCATGACTCCATCGTTCCGGCACCGCGTCGCGCCCGCCATCAGGGTCTGCCCTGATTGAACCCTGAACTGTGCTCTGGGGGGCCCTGGGGGAACGTGTTCTCGCGGAGCCGGTGGTTTGATGGAGGCATGAGTTCAGCGACGGATGCGCGCCCCGGCAGCGGGGAAGGCGGGGTGCCGCGGCGGCCCCCCGCATGCCCGCACCCGCGCGCCGTCGCGCGCCCGCTCCTGCGGCCCCGCACCATGCTTGTCGCGGGGGTCGCCCAGGCGGTTGCGGATCCCCTCGCCTGGCCCGTCACACTCGTGCGCTGGATCTTCATCGCCACCGCCCCCCTCGGGGCGGGCGTTCTCCTCTACCTGTGGCTGTGGGCGTTCGTACCCGTCGAGTCTTTCGCTGAGGAGCCCGTCACGCGCGCGCGTCCCATCGCCGCATACCTGTTGGCGCTGGGTGCTGCGGTGGGTGTTCTTGCGGTGATCCTTGCCAACACGAGCGGCGGATGGCCCCTCGTTACGGGCGCCACTGCCGTGCTCATCGGCGCGGCTGCCACGTGGACGATCGTTATCGACCCCACCGATCCCGCTCGTCGCGAGCAGCCCACCTTCATGGTGCGCATCGGGGCCGCCGTCGCCCTGATTGCCATCGGGGGTCTCCTGCTCCTCGCTCGCGAGGCCCGCCCCGACGCGGTGACCGCAGTGTTCGCCGTCGTCATGGTGCTCGGCGGGTTGGCCGTGATACTCGCCCCCACGATCGTCAGCGTGTGGACCGAGCGGATGGCGCAGCGCACCGCCCGCGTGCGCGAGGAGCAGCGCGCTGAGATCGCCGCCCACCTGCACGACTCCGTGCTGCAGTCGCTCGCTCTCATCCAGAACCGCGCGGGCGCCTCGAGCGAGGTCGCCAGGATCGCCCGTGCCCAGGAGCGCGAACTCCGCGACTGGCTCTTCGCCGGAGTGCAGACCACCGAGGGCGATCTCGCCACCGAGCTTCGTGACCTCGCTGCGCAGATCGAGCTCGACTTTCCGGTGCGCATCGACTTCGTCACCGCGGGCGGCTCCGAAGCGGTGTCGAACGCCGCCGTCTACGGTGCTGTGCGCGAAGCCATGCTCAACGCGGCCCGGCACGCGGGAGGCGAGGTGTCCGTCTACCTCGAGGCCACACGAGACACCATCGACGTGTGGGTGCGCGACCGAGGCGACGGCCTCGACCTGGAGGCGATCCCTGATGGGCGGCTCGGCATCCGTGAGTCGATCATCGGTCGGATGTCTCGCGCCGGCGGCACCGCGACGGTGAAGCCTGGCTCGGGCGGCAGCGGCACTGAGGTGCACGTTCATCTCGACAGGAAGGCGGCAGCGACATGACGGCCGTGGTGATCGTCGATGACCACTCCATTTTTCGCAGCGGCCTGCGCGCCGATCTCGACGAGTCGATCGAGGTGCTCGGTGAGGCGGCGGATGTCGACTCGGCCGTTGCTCTTGTCGCCGAGGTGCGCCCCGAGGTCGTGCTGCTCGACGTGCACCTGCCGGGTGGTGCTGGAGGCGGTGGTGCGGAGGTGCTGCGTCGCAGTGCGGGGCTTCTCGATGACGTGCGCTTTCTCGCGCTGAGTGTCTCCGACTCGGCAGAAGACGTTGTCGGGGTGATTCGCGCGGGCGCTCGCGGTTACATCACCAAGGGCAGCTCGGGTGCGGAGGTGAGCCGTGCCGTCACTGCGGTGGCTGGCGGGGATGCGGTGTTCTCGCCGCGCCTCGCGGGGTTCGTGCTGGATGCGTTCGGTGCGGTCGCGGGGGAGCAGGCCGACACCGATGACGAGCTTGACCGCCTCTCAGCTCGCGAGCGGGAGGTGATGCGCCTCATCGCCCGTGGCTTCTCCTACAAGGAGGTTGCCGCCGAGCTGTTCATCTCCATCAAGACGGTGGAGACCCACGTGTCGGCGGTGCTGCGCAAGCTGCAGCTCTCCTCCCGTCACGAGCTCACCGCGTGGGCGTTGGAGCGCAAACTGCTTTAGCCGCTAGGTTCCGATCGTCGACCTCGAGCCCGCGAGTTGCGACGATTCCCCAGTGGACGGACTGCCGGACTGGGGATTTGCCGCAACTCGCGTTAGTGGCGCGCCGTTAGCTGCCGCTGCCCTCGCGCTCACAGAACACGAGACCCGTGTTGGGGTTGTAGCAGCTATCGAGCGAATGCTAAAGTTCGCTTGCTTTCTGACATTCAGTAGACGCTGTTGTGCTGAGGAGACGCTGTGACCGTGACCCGAATACTGTGCTCGATCGGGGTGGCGAGTCTGCTCATCGTGACTCCGGTTCTCGCTGCAAGCGCGGCGGTGGGATCGTGGGATCCGCCGATCACTCTCTCCGATGCTGGCGGCGAAGCGGTCGCGCCGCAGTTGGTCACCGATGGCAGTACCATCACCGCAGTCTGGCAACGCAACGACGGCAGCGATTACCGGATCCGAGCCAGCAGTTCTACCGATGGTGGTGTCACCTGGAGCACAACACCGGTCACCCTCTCCGATGCTGGCGGGGACGCGGTCGAGCCGCAGTTGGTCACCGATGGCAGCACCATCACCGCCATCTGGAGGCACTCGGACGGCAGCGATGACCGGATCCAAGTGTCATCCTTCACCGCCGTAGCAGCACCAGAACCGGGTCTTGCCGGCACCGGCATCAGTGACGCTCACACCCTTACGCTTACGGCAGTCGCCGCACTGTTCCTTATCGCTGGTGGTGCAGCGTTGGGCGCATCACACCGGGGCCGAGACCGGGCACGCCCGAGCACGAAACACTGAGCCAGCCACTCAAGGGTCCGTGAGGTGTCAGCAGATGCGCTTCCCGCGCCTCGGGAACAGCATCTACTGACACCTCACGGAAGTAGTGGGCGCGTGCTTAGTACGAGGTTGATGCGTTGGAGGAGTTCCTCCGGGTTGTCGAGTTCGTTGTGGTTCACCTGAAGGACGTACCAGCCGTCGGCTTCGAGGCGTGAGATCCGGGTCATGTCTTTGCGAAAGTCCACCGGCTGCTCGTGGAATCGGCTCTGATACTCGATGATCAGCTTGCGGCGCGGCACGACCAGGTCCCCGCGGTAGCGATATCCGCCGGATGTCTGCACCCAGAAGTTCACTTCGAGGCCGCGGATCCCGCCGTCGCCCACGATCAC
>DAOMOV010000095.1:0-2974 GCA_035444505.1 Terrimesophilobacter sp. | reverse complement strand
ATCGACTCCTGCCTCGACTCTGAGCGATCGTTCAGCAGTCGCAGGGCGCGAAAGCACTTGCTTCGACCGCGCCTTCCGCGGTGCCGCAGGAGACTCTTCTCGAGAAGTGTGGGGGTGGTGATCGGATGGTCCCAGTGGATGAGGTAGTCGCCGGCTGCGACGAGATCCCGCACGCTCAACACGGTCGCCAGATCGCACCAGGTTCGCTCCGGGGTTGTGACTCTGAGTCCTCGCCAGCTTCGGAGGTCTCGCGCCTCGATCAGATACTTGTGCCCTGTGACTCCGACGGCTCGCGGTGACCGTGCGGGGGAGGGCACGCCGACGTGAAGCTCGAGTGCCTGTTCGAGCCGCCACGGGAGTGGGATTCCCGTGAGTGTTGCCGCAGTGACGGAGCAGAAGAAGGTGTCGTCGGCGGCGCGCTTCTGGAACGCTCGCGCTAACTCCTCAACAGCATTCGGCGGCCCGAGAGTGCGAACCCCGCGGAAGGACGCGTGCAGGTCGGCGCCGCGCAGCCTGCTCATGGTGAGCCCGGCATCCTGGCCCTCGCGAATCGTGAACGGGGCACCGGCCAGTGCGGCTGGGAGAGCTATCCGTGGGCGCACCTGGTCATGGTGCATCATGGGGCGCTCGTGGCGCGTGAATCTTCCACATAACTATCCCGACGGTGCGTGAGGTGTCAGTAGATGCGCTTCCCGCGACTCGGGAACAGCATCTACTGACACCTCACAGAAGGGGGTGGGTGGGCAGGAAGGCGCCGCTATGCGAAGAGGCGCTGCAGGCGCTGGATGCCCTCGAGGAGCGGCTCGTCGCCGAGCGCGTAGGAGAGGCGGATGTAGCCGCTCGGCCCGAACGCTTCGCCGGGTACGACGGCGACTTCGGCCTGCTCGAGGATGACGTCGGCGAGCTCGAGGGACGTCTCGACGTGTACGCCGCCCCAGTTGCGGCCGAGGAGCCCGCGCACGTCGGCGTAGGCGTAGAAGGCGCCCTGCGGCATCGGTGCGGTGAGCCCGTCGATCTTGTTGAGCTCGTCGATGATGACGTGACGGCGCCGGTCGAAGGCCTGCCTCATGAGCTCGACGGTTTCCTGCGGGCCGGTGAGTGCTTCGAGGGCGGCGCGTTGGGAGATGTTGGAGACGTTCGAGGTGAGGTGGGATTGCAGGTTGGCGGCGCCTTTGATGGCGTCGGCGGGGCCGACCATCCAGCCGAGCCGCCATCCGGTCATCGCGTACGACTTGGCGACACCGTTGACGAGTATGGTGCGGTCGGCGAGTTCGGGTACGGCTTCGACGATCGATTGGGCCCGGATGCCGTCGTACACGAGGTTCTGGTAGATCTCGTCCGAGATGACCCAGAGGCCTTTTTCGAGTGCCCACTGCCCGATGGCGCGTGTCTGTTGGGGTGAGTAGACGGCGCCGGTGGGGTTGGAGGGGGACACCCAGACGAGGAGTTTGGTGTGGGGTGTGAGGGCGGCGTCGAGCTGGTCGACGGTGACCTTGTACTCTTGGTCGGCTCCGGCGAAGACCTCGACGGGGGTGCCTCCGGCGAGTTTGATGGCTTCGGGGTAGGTGGTCCAGTAGGGGGCTGGGAGCAGGGCCTCGTCGCCATGGTTGAGGAGGGTGGCGAAAGCCTGGTAGACGCCCTGTTTGCCACCGTTGGTGACGATGACACGGGATGCGTCGATGTCGAGCCCGCTGTCGCGCCGGGCCTTCTCGGCGATGGCTTCGCGCAGCTCGGGCAGGCCAACGGCTTGCGTGTAGCGGTGGTTGCGGGGGTCGAGCACGGCGGCGCTGGCGGCGTCGACGACGTTGCTGGGGGTGGGGAAGTCGGGTTCTCCGGCGGCGTAGGAGATGATGGGACGCCCCTGGGCTTGGAGGGCTTTGGCTTTGGCGTCGACTTTGAGCGTGGCGCTTTCGGCGATGGAGGCGATGCGGGTGGAGATCCGGGGCTTCATTGTTCCGTTCACGCCTCTAGCCTACGGGTGCGGGGTGGTCGCTTTGCGGTGGGTTGGGGCGTGACCTACACTTGACGAGGTGGTTGAAAAGACCATGCTTTTCTATGCCCTTTTTCGGTTCGCCGGTGCGGGGTGTGGGAGCTGGTTCGACCGCGTAGGGCGGTGGCTCAATTGGTAGAGCAGCGGTCTCCAAAACCGCAGGTTGCAGGTTCGAGTCCTGTCCGCCCTGCAGATCGGTTTCCACGCGAGTGGGGGTCGTGACGGGTGCCTCATCAGGGGTTTCCCGGTTTCAGCCTGGAAGGTAGTGCACGTGGCGAGTAACGCCGAGGTTCCCTCTGAGGACATCGTCGCAGCGGCGAAATCCGAGCGCTCGAAGCGCCGCGGGCCATTCGCGGGTGTCGCGCTGTTCTTGCGCCAGGTTGTCAACGAGTTGTCGAAGGTTGTCACGCCGACGCGCAAGGAGTTGTTCACGTACACGGGCGTGGTGCTGGTGTTCGTGGTGATCATGATGGGGTTCGTGTCGGGGCTGGACTTCTTGTTCGGCCTCGGGGTGGCGTACGTGTTCGGTGACGGGCCGGTTCCGACGGTTCCGGTTCCGTAGGCAGGGTGTGGGGCCGTTGGCCTGTTTTGTGTGGGCCCGGGTGGCCCCGACGATATGGATTGGGTAGCAGTGTCTGAGAAAGAGCTTGAGGATGTCGACCTCGTCACGGGCGAGGTGACAGACGTGTCGGTAGAGGCGGTGTCGGATGCCGTGGAGACCGAGCAGGAGGCTTCCGCCCCCGCAGACGGTGCCGCCCTCGCAGATCATGCCGCCGTGCAGTCGGCCGCTGAACCGACCGATGCCGCAGTATCGGTCGACACTGCCGATGCCGATGCCGATGCCGAGGCTGAGGCTGAGGAGGAGGTCGACCCCTACGCGGAGTTCCGTGCGGAGCTGAAGGCGAAGCCGGGCAAGTGGTACGTCATCCACTCCTATGCGGGTTTCGAGAAGCGCGTGAAGTCGAACATTGAGAACCGCCGCGT
>DAOMOV010000094.1:0-7487 GCA_035444505.1 Terrimesophilobacter sp. | reverse complement strand
GCGACGGTGACGGTGACGGTGCGTGCCCTCGATGAGAATTCGCCGCCGCATCAGGTGTGGTCGAGCAGCACTCTTGTCGCTCAGGGTGGACGGGTGTCGGCATCCGTTCTGGGCGACTGGGTCGACCCGGATGGTGACGCGATCTACTTGGCGTCGGCGACGACGCCTCAGCCGGATTCGGTGACCTTCACGGCGGCAGGCATGGTCGTCTTCACGGAGGGTGGCGCGGCGAGCCGTTCTCGAACGGTGGCTCTCGTGGTGACGGATGGGCAGGCTGAGGGCGTCGGGTCGCTGTCGATCGAGGTGGGCCCGGTCGGTGAGGTGCCGATCCTTGCGGAGAACTTTGTCGTGCTCGCCTACGCGGGTCAGGAGCTGCGGGTCGAACCGCTCGGGCATGTGCGGGGAGGTTCAGGGGAGATTCGGCTGAGTTCGGTGTCGCCGGTCACGGGGGCAACGGTGACTCCGAATCTGGATGATGGCACTTTCCGATTCATCAGCGACTCACCGCGCACCTATCTGTTGCAGTACGTGGTGAATGACGGGTCGCAGACGGCGACGGGGGTTGCCCGCATCGATGTGGCGGCTCCGCCGGATGCGAACTCGAAGCCGGTCACGGTGCCGAAGACGGTGTTCGTGCAGACGCTCGGCACGAACACGGTCGACATTGCGACAACCGATATCGATCCGAGCGGCGGTGTGCTGCTGGTGACCGGTGTGTACAACGTGCCGCTGCGTACGGGTGTGCAGGTGGAGCTCATCGAGCACCGGGCCGCGAGGGTGAGCTTGACGGCGCCGCTGGACGACGGCCCGGTGACGTTCAACTACCGCGTGAGCAATGGGCTGGCCGAGTCGGAGGGCGAGGTGACGGTCATCGAGATTCCGAGGCCGAGCCGACTGCAGCCTCCTGTGGCCGAGACGGATTCGGTGTCGGTGCGCGTGGGCGCGGTGATCGACATTCCGGTGCTGGCGAACGATGTTCATCCGGATGGCGAGGAACTGTCGCTGGCCCGAGAGCTCGCGGTTCCGGTGGCGGAGGGCGGCGGTCTGCTGTTCGCCTCGGGCAATGTGCTGCGGTACCTGGCGCCGGATGTTCCGGGTGATTTCTCGGCAACCTACACGGTGACGGGGCCGGACGGGCAGGCGGCGAACGCGCGGGTCAACATCACGGTGCGCGAGCGAGTGGAGTTGACGAACCGCGCACCGGCGCCGCGGATTGTGACGGCACGGGTGCTGGCGGGCGAAACCGTGGTGATTCCGATCCCACTGACCGGCATCGATCCCGATGGGGACACGGTGCAATTGCTGGGTCAGGAGTCGAACCCGGAGAAGGGGTCGGTGACGGCGGCCGGGCCCGACAGCCTGCAGTACGAGGCGGGGAGTTATTCTGCGGGTTCTGACTCTTTCAGCTACTCGGTGATGGATGCGCTGGGCGCCCGGGCGACGGGAACGGTGCGGATCGGCATCAGCCCCCGCCTGGAGGGCCCCCGCAACCCTGTGGCGACGCCGGATTCGGTGTCGATGCGGCCCGGCGGCACGGTGACGGTGCAGGTGCTGACGAACGATTCCGATCCTGACGGCAGTCCTCTCACGGTGATCACCGTGGATCCGAGCGACGAGGAGGTGCTGGCGACGACGGATGGCGAGGTGGTCTCCGTGACGCCGCCGCCGGTGCCCGGTGACTACGGCATCGTGTACACGATCCAGAACGAGTTCGGTGGAACGTCGTCGGCGTTCTTGACGGTGACGGTGGACCCGAACGCTCCGCGGGCTTTCCCTGTGGTGCGAGACGCCGTGCTGAATCTGACGGACATCCTCGATCTCGACGAGATCGATGTGAACGTGCTCGCGGGTGCGTTCTGGGCGGATGGTTCCGTCTCGGAGCTCGGTGTGTCGCTCGTGCCGGGATATGGGCAGGGCGCGGTGGTGACGGACACGAAGCGCATCAGGGTGACAATTGGCGACCGCAGTCAGATCATTCCGTTCGCGGTGTCGCACCCCGACGATGCGAGCCTGCGTGCGCTGGCGTTCGTGTGGGTGCCGGGCTATGACGATGCGCTGCCACAGGTGAATCGACGTGCCCCGATGCTGACGGTGGCGAGCGAGTCGACGTTGACGATCGACCTGACGGAGTATGTGGTGGCGATCGGCGGGGGCCCGGTCTGGTTGACGGATACGTCGACGGTGCACGCGACTCACGCGAATGGTGACGGGGTGGTGGTGGATCGGCAGACCCTGCAGTTCACCTCGGCAGACAAGTATTTCGGTCCGGCGTCGATTTCGTTCGAGGTGACGGATGGGACGACGTGGGATGACCCTGAAGGCAGGCGGGCGACGCTGGTGCTGCCGATTGCGGTGACTCCGCGTGAGAACCAGCCGCCGGTGTTCAACGGGGCGGTGCTGTCCTTTGAGCCGGCGCAGGAGCTGGTGATCGATCTGCTGCGGCTGACGACGTATCCGTACCCGGACGATGTCGACGAGTTGGCGTACACGGCGCTGGCGCCGCTGCCGACGGGGTTCAGCTATTCGCTGACGGGTCAGCAGTTGACGATTCGGGCGAATGAGAACGCGCTGAAGGGGTCGACGACGGCGCTGGTGCTGGCGGTGCGTGACGACTTGGAGGAGGGCAAGTCGGGTCGCATCGAGTTGACGGTCGTGGCGTCGAGCCGACCGTTGGCGAGCCCGGCTGCGGATTCGTTTGTGGCGCCGCGCGGTGAGACGACGGTGTTCGACGTGCTGGCCAATGACCAGGCGACGAACCCGTTCCCGGGTGCCCCGATGACGGTGGTGGATGTGCGGGGTGCGGGTGGCGCGGAGCTGCCGGCGGGGGTGTCGGTGGTGCCGAGCGCGGACAACAGGCTGCTGTCGGTGACGGTGTCGGCAGACGCGGTGCCGGGCGACATCAACCTGCAGTACCAGGTTCTCGACGCGACGCTGGATGCCGATCGGGCGGTGTGGGGCAATGTTCGCGTGCAGATTCAGGATGTTCCGGATGCGGTGACGGGCGCGCGGGTGACATCCTTCGGCGATTCGCGGTTGACGGTGGCGTGGAGCCCCGGTGCCGCGAACAACTCGCCGATCACGGGCTATGAGGTGACGGCGACGCGGGCGGATGGTTCGGTCGTGGGGGTGACGCCGTGTTCGGTGACGAGCGGATGCGACGTGGTGACGCCGGGCAACGGCCCGGGTCATGGGGTGAGGGTTTCGGTGGTGGCGATCAATTCGATCGGCAAGTCGGCCCCGGCGAGTGTTCCGGGCACCGTGTGGTCTGACGTGCTTCCGGCCGCGGTGGGTGGTGTGGCGGCGGTACCGACGAGTCTGGCTCCCGCGGGGGGTTCGATCGGTGTGAGCTGGACCTTGGTGCCGGATCCGGCGAATGGTTCGCCCGTGGTGGAGTACATCGTGCGCATCACCGGCCCCGGTGCTGACCTGACGTTCTCGCGCCCGCCGTCGGCGACGGGTTTCACGTACGACAACGCCGCTGCTGTGCTTGCGCCGAACACCGCCTACTCGGTGAATGTGCACGCGAAGAACAGCGCGCAGGTGCTGTCGAGTTCGGCGTGGCTGCGCAACGCGCCGGTGTCGGTGACGACGGTGGGCCCGCCGGGCCCGGCGGCGGGCGGTGTGTCGGGTGTGGTGATCAACCCGCAGGGGCATGTACAGGTGTCGTGGGGTGCGAGCAACCCTAATGGGTCACCGTCGCCGGTGACGTACTCGGTGGGTCGATTCGTGGAGGGTGAGGTGCTGCCGACATCGTGTCAGCCTCCGTCACCGGGTTCTGGCGGTGAGGTGGCGAGCCCGTGGGTTGATGCCACGGTGGGCGACCAGGTGACGTATCGCTACGCGGTGTATTCCGATAATGACTTCTACTGCACGGTGACGGTGTCGGGGCCGGTGCTGACGATGCAGCCGCCGGGGCAGGCGAGTGGTTCGACGACGATCGAGTTCCGTGACGGCCAGTTCGATGTTCGCGCGGGGAGCGATCTTGCGGTGGCGTCGCTGACGGCGGAGAAGTTCCAGGTGTCGATCAACGGCGGAGCTTTCTCGGACGTGGTGCCGGGGCAGTGGTTGACCTCGAGTGCGAACCTTGCCGTGTACGGAAGCGACCTGACAGTGCAGTATCGCGGATGCCGGGACTCGTCTGAGTTGTTCTGCGGGCCCGCGTCGGATCCGACGACGGTGAAGCCGGTGAACACGCGGGTGCCGGATATGCTCAGCTGCGTGGTGGGCGCGCAGGCGATGCCGAGTCCCCCGGCGAACCCGGGCGGTACGCCGACGGTGTCGTACCTGTTCTCGTTCCACGACGGTGGTGCAGCGAGCGAGTGGAGCGCGTTCTCTCCCGACGGCACTGTGCCACCTCCGGCGCCACCCCTTGACCCCGACGACCCTGATGAGCCACCCGCGGTGGTGCAGGTGCGCGTGAAGGCGACCGTGGACTTCGGGGACGGAACCCCGAGAACCAATGAGGGCTTCGAGCAGTTCATGTGCAGCACCTCGTGATCCAGACCAACACCCAACGGAAAGAGCCGACGATGACGATGACCCCTGAGCAGGCCACTTGGTTCGCCGATATCTTCGATCGACTGGTGGCGGGCGTTGACCAGGTGCTGCTGGGCAAGACCTTTGTGGTGAAGCTCGCGTTCACGGCGCTGCTGAGTGACGGGCACCTGCTGCTCGAGGACTTTCCGGGCACGGGCAAGACATCGCTGGCGCGGGCGCTTGCGGAGAGCATTGACGGCACGAGCAATCGCATCCAGTTCACCCCCGATCTGCTGCCGGGCGACATCACGGGTGTGAGCGTGTACGACCAGAAGCTGGGCAGGTTCGAGTTCCACCGGGGACCAGTATTCGCGAGCATCGTGCTGGCGGACGAGATCAACCGAGCGAGCCCGAAGACCCAGGCGGCCCTGCTGGAGGTCATGGAGGAGGGCCAGGTCACGGTCGATGGCGTCACCCACGATGTGGGTGAGCCATTCATGGTGATTGCCACCCAGAACCCGGTGGAGCAGGCGGGCACGTACCGGTTGCCGGAGGCGCAGCTGGACCGTTTCATCATGAAGACGTCCATCGGCTACCCGGACCATGCATCGACCTTGCGCATCCTGCAGGGCTCATCGATGAAGGCGCACGAGGTGAAGGTTCCCGCGGTGGCGTCGGCGGAACTCGTGGTGGAGCTGACGGCGATGGCGCGCACGGCGCACCTGGATCCGTCGATCAACCACTATGTGGCCCGGCTGGTGGAGGCGTCGCGCAACTCCGAGGAGGTGCGTCTGGGGGCGAGCGTGCGCGCGGCTCTGTCTCTCGTGCGCACGGCGAAGACGCTTGCGGCGGCGAGTGGTCGCCACTACGTGATTCCGGATGACGTGAAGGTTCTCGCGGAGCCCGTGCTGGCTCATCGTCTGGTGCTGGATCCGGAGGCCGAGTTCGACGGCGTGAGCGCGTCGGGCATCGTGTCGCAGCTGCTTCTGGAGACGAATCCACCCTCTGACCGGCAGCCAGGGTGAGTCGAGACACTGCTTCTCGCGGGCAGCCGCGAACGACTGGGCGATCCGCCACCGGCTCGTCGCAGCGGTACGCCCATTCGACGTCATCGCGGGAGGAGCTGCACAATACGCGCACACGGCTCGTGGGCTCGCGCACGGGTTTCTTGGCGGAGTCGATCGTCGCGGTAGTGCGTTTCTCGCGCGGCCTGCGGGGGGTTGTGAGCACGGCGTTCTCGCGCGCGGTGTCGGTGGTGACGCCGCTCGGCTGGGTGCTCCTGCTTGTGTCTCCTCTGTCGCTCGTGTTCGGCTACAGCCTGGGCTGGGTGGAGCTCGTCGTGGCGGGCTACGTCGGTCTGCTGCTGCTGCTCATCGCCATCGTGTACCTCATCGGCAGCACCTCGTTCGAATTGACCCTGTCGCTGACGCACCCGCGGGTCGTGGTGGGGGATGCGGCTGAGGGTGTGGTGCGGGTGGTGAATCCGACGCGCCGACGCCTTCTGGGGGCGACGGTGGAGGTGCCGGTGGGGGAGGGCCTGGCGGAGTTTGCCCTGCCGAGCCTGCGCCGGGGGGCGACCTTTGAGCATCCGTTCGCTGTTCCGACGCAGAAGCGAGCGGTGTTGACGGTCGGGCCGGTGCGCACGGTGCGGGCCGACCCGATCGGTTTGGTGCGTCGCGAAGTGGAGTTGGCCCAGGCGAGCGAGTTGTTCATTCATCCGCGCACGATTGGCATTCCGAGCACCACGACGGGTTTCATTCGCGACTTGGAGGGGAACCCGACGAAGCAGCTGGCCGATAACGACGTGTCGTTCCACGCGCTGCGCGAGTACACGATGGGTGATGAACGACGCTACATCCACTGGAAGTCGACGGCGAAGACGGGCACCTACATGGTGCGTCAGTTCGAGGAGACGCGGCGAAGCCACTTGGTCGTGGCGCTGAGTCTGGCGGCGACGGATTACGCGAATTCGCGGGAGTTCGAGCTGGCGGTGAGTGTTGCGGGGTCGCTGGGGGTGCGGGCGATTCGGGACGCGCGGGAGGTGTCGGTGGTGGTGGGCGAGCGCACCCCGGATTTTGCGAAGCGCAAGGTGTTCGCGGTGAACGCACTGGACACTCTGACCCGCAACCGTCTGCTGGACGACCTCTCGCGCGTGGATCGGGCCGATTCGGCGCTCGCGGTGAGTGACGTTGCGCGAGTGGTGGCGGAGCGCACCGTGGGGGTGTCGGTCGCGTTCCTGCTGTGCGGGTCGACGGTGACTCCGACGCAGTTGCGCACGGCGTCGGCGGTGTTCCCAGCGGATGTCGAGGTGGTGGCGATCGTGTGCGACCCGAGGACGATTCCGGGTCTGCGGCGGGTACCGGGCCTGCACGTGCTGACGATCGGGTTCTTGCACGACTTGACGAAGGCGTTGGCGAGGTCGGCGGCGGTATGAGCGAGTCTCGAGGCCCTTCGATCGGTTTTGTGCTGGCGGCGGTGCTGCTGCTGTGGCTGGGTTTGGGTGTCTCTGCTTCGACGTTCTGGCCGGTGTTCGCGAGTGGTCAGTTCGTGCTGGCGGCGGGCGTGGCGATTCTGGCGGGCACGACGGTGGCGGCGATGGGGGCGCGGTGGCGCTGGTCGAGCCTTGTGGTGTCTCTCGTGGCGGTGGGGGTGTTCGCGCTGCTGGGGGTTCCGCTGGCGGTGCCGGCGAAGGCGCTGGGCGGGGTGCTGCCGAGTCTGCCTGGGCTCGCAGACCTGTTTGCCGGTGTCGCGCTGGGCTGGAGGCAGCTCCTGACGATCACGCTGCCGGTGGGCGACTACCAGGCACTGCTGGTGCCTCCTTTTGCGCTGCTGCTGGTGGTGTCGGTGGTGTCGGTGTCGGTGGCGTTGCGGTCGCGGGTTGCGGAGTTGGCGGCGGTGGGGCCCGTGGTGGTGTTTGTCGCGGGGCTGGCATTTGGCCCGGAGTCGGTGTCGTGGCCGGTGCCGTTGACGGTGGCGTTCGGCGCGTCGATCATCCTGTACCTGATCTGGTG
>DAOMOV010000093.1:0-7565 GCA_035444505.1 Terrimesophilobacter sp. | reverse complement strand
GCGCCATAGGCGCCGGCGGTGGCGACCAGAAATGGTCGCCACTCTGTGCCGAGGCGCGCGCTAACGCCTGCGCCCCCGAGACCAGGCGTCGACGCCCACAGCGACCAGGAGGATGGTCCCGAGCGCGATCTGCTGGAACAAGGGGTCGATGCGCAACAGGTTGAACCCGTTGTAGATGAGAGCGATGAGCAGCACCCCGACGACGGTGCGCCACACTGCTCCCTCACCGCCGAAGATCGAGGTGCCGCCGACCACGATGCCGGCCAGCACCGTGAACGTGATCGTCGTCGCCACCGCGCTCGTCGTGGGAACCCCCGAGGTGCGCGCCGTGTCCAGGATGCCCGCCACGGCCGCAGCGACGCCCGTGAGGGCGAACGCGCTGATCTGCGTGAGGTTCACGCGGATGCCCGCGAGGCGGGCCGCCTCAGCGTTGCCGCCGGCGGCATAGATGTAGCGCCCTCCCGTGGTGCGTGCCAGCACCACGGCAAGCACGATGATGATGATCGCCGCGATCCACACGGATGCGGGCAGCCCGAGGAAGCGCTCCTGCGCGATCGCCTTGAAGTCGTCGTAGTCGTCCGAGGTGAGGTTGAGCAGACGACCCTGCTGCACGAGCATCGTCGCACCAGAGATGATGAAGCTCATCGCGAGCGTGGCAATGAGTGGACTGACGCGCAAGTAGGTGCTGATCACGCCGTTGAGCAGACCGATGACGAGACCAGCCGCGAGCGCGGCGATGACGCCCACCCAGGTGCCCTCCGTCAGCACGAAGTGCGCGCAGACGACGGAGGCGAGCATGTAGGTCGCACCAACCGAGAGGTCGATACCTCCGGCAATAAGCACGAGCGTGCTCGCCGCGGCGATGATGAGGATGCCGCTCTGGCGCTCCAGGAGGTTCGTGAGGTTCAGCGGCGTCAGGAAGCTCGGACTCGCAACCGAGAGCGTGACGAAGAGCGCGATGAAGGGCGCGACGATGGCGAGCGAACTCCACGGCACACCCTTCCAAAGCCCGGTGCCGGTGAGAGAGCGCTCCAGCGCGGTGGTGTTCTCGGTCATGCATCCTCACTAGTGCTTATCGTGCTGATCGCGGCGGTCTCCACGAAGGCCGCGTGCAGCACGTTCTGTTCCGTCATTCGGTCCCCGGCAAGCTCGTCGACGACGCGGCCGGCCTTGATCACCAGCACCCGATGTGCGAGGCCGATCACCTCTTCGACGTCGGAGGAGATCACGAGAACCCCGACGCCCTCACGCGCTCTGGCAGCGATGAGGTCGTAGATGGCCCTGCGCGAGCCCACGTCAACGCCTCGCGTCGGTTCATCGGCAATGAGCAGTCGCCTTGGCCTCTGCAGGGCCCTCGCGAACATCACCTTCTGCTGGTTGCCTCCCGACAGACTCGACACTGTGCGTCGAGCGTCACCCTGAACGGTGACGCGTTCGAGCATGTCGCTCACATGGCGCCGTTCCGCCTTGCGGCGGACCCAGCCGAACGAGGCGAGTCTCGCCATGTCGGAGAGCGTGACGTTCTCGCGCACGGGGCGCTGCAGTAGGAGCCCCTGCTCCTTTCGCGACTCTGGCACGAGAAACATGCCTCCTCGCAGTGCGGAGGAGATCGATCCGCGGGCCGTTGGGGCTCCCGCGATCTCGACCGTGCCTCCCGCTCGGCGTGTGGCGCCGTAGATTGCCTGGGCGATCTCACTGCGACCGGCCCCGATGAGACCGGCAAGGCCAACGATTTCACCCGCCCGCACCGTGAACGAGACTCCGTGCACACCGGGGGCAGTGAGACTGTCGACGCGAAGAACCTCATCGTTGTCGACCACTGTCGGCGGCTTATCGGGGTAGACGGAACCCAGTGACCGACCTAGCATGCCCTCGATGAGCGATTCCTCGGTCTCATCCGCGGCTGGGGCCGTGCGAATGAGACGACCGTCGCGCAGGATCGTCACGGTATCGCAGAGCTCCAACACCTCGGAGAGGAAGTGTGAGATGAGCAGAACGGTGCGGCCGGAGTCAGCGAGTTGACGCACGACACTGTGCAGCAGCTCTGCGTCGCGACCCGACAGCGCCGCGGTGGGCTCATCCATGATGATGAACGATGCGCCGCGCGCCAGCGCGCGCAAGATCTCGACCTTCTGCTGATCCGCCGTGCGCAGCCCGCCGACTACCGCGTCAGGGTTGAGGTCAAAGCCGGTCTGTTCAGCGAGTTCCACAAATTTCGCGCGCAGGCGACGGCGCTGCACGAAGCCACCTCGCCTCGGCTCTGCCCCAAGAAAGACGTTCTCCGCAACGGTGAGGGACGGCACGAGTGCGAGCTCTTGCGCGATCGTGGCGATGCCGTGGCCGAGTGCCTCGCGCGGAGAGCGGAACTCGACCTGGCTGCCGTCAATGAGCATCGTGCCCGTGCTCGCGAGGTGCAGTCCCGCGATGATCTTGCTCAGGGTGGATTTACCGGCACCGTTCTCGCCGACGAGCCCATGCACCGAACCGGGTTCGACCACGAGATCGATGTCCGAAAGAACCGGTGTGCCGCCGAATTGCTTGCCGATCCCGCGCAACTCCACTCGGAGCTGCGCGGGACCGGCATTCACCATTTCAGTGGGCACGAACTATCCGGGCCATTCCGCCGTGAACTGGCTGGCGGTGTCCCGCGTGATGATCCACCCGTTGGGCAATCCCTCGAACGGGTCGACGACACCGAGGTCGTTGCCGTTGCGCACGGCCTCGATCATCGCCTCCATCGCGAGCTTGCCGGAGCTGGCGGGAACCATCATGACGCTGGAGAACCAGCGACCCTCGGCGACTGCGGCGAGCGCCTGCTCGCTGCCACCGAAGCCGACGAGAAGAACGTCCTCGATCTTGCCCGCTGCGGTCAGCGCCTGGTCGGAGCCCTGCATGCTCTGGTCAGCACCCACGATCCCGTGAAGGTTCGGGTGGGCGGTGAGGATGTCCTGAACAACGGAGAGCGCGTTTGCCGGGTTGAAGAACGACTCACCCTCGGCGATGACCTCGACCGGTGAGCCCGCCACGGCGGAATCCCACGCTTCGCGCATCGCGGCATCCAGTGCAGACGCCTTGATGTTGTAGAGGTACGCGACCTGGCAGGGGTCGAGGTTCTTCGACGCGCAGGCCTCGACGGTCTGCTCACCGAGTTTGAAGCCCATGTCGGCGGGTCGCTGGCTGACGTTCGCCGACATGCCGTCGACCTGCACGGCGTTGGTCGTGAAGTCATCACCGAGGATCTGGTCGACGTTGACGACCTTGATTCCCGCAGCGATGGCCTGCTCGACGCCCTCCACGAGCCCAGGGCCGTAGATGGGCTGGGTGATAATGCCGTCGTACTGGCCCGACGCGATCGCATCCTGAAGCTGTGCGAGCTGCGCGTTGGGGTCGTTGTTGGCGTCGAAAATGGTGAGTTCGACGTTGTTGGCGTCGGCAACCGCTTGTGCCTGTTCGAGCATCGGCGTGACGTAGGTGTTCGCCACGGCGAACGCCATGAGCGCAATCTCGATGCGCTCTTCCGCTGCCGGTTCTTCGCCCGGTTCGTCGGCGGGCGCTGAGCACGCCGAGAGTGCAAGGGCAGCGATCGCGAGGGTCGCGACTGCCGCGCCCTTCCGACCGAATCTGAATCTACTGTGTCTCATGACTTCTCCTTCGAAATCAATTTGGCGTGGTGCCGTGTACCCGTGATGCGTGGTGACGAGCGGTGTCGGTGTTGCAACTCCGCTCGCCCTATGAGGATAAGCAAGACTGAAAGCTATTTCAGTCTCACTGAACACTTTGCCGTAGGTGTGACCGATATGCAAGTGATTCGGGCAATATGTGTGTTTCTGCTTTACAACTCTTGGGTTGAGGTGCGGATGCGATCAGCGCGTCGCGCGAAGCGTGTCGGCGCTTGCCTCGAGCAGGTGCCGCACAGTGCTGGGTTGCCTGCCGGTGAGTTCGTGCACGGTCGAGGTCACCGCCGAGAAGTGGCCCTCCCGAATCGCTTGACCGAGGGACACGGTGAGGGCGACACCGTATTGCACGTGACCGTCGCCACTGTCGTCACCCACCAACTCCAGCAGCAATTGGTCGTCGGTCACGGCGACTGCTTCCACGGCGCGGCCACCGACATCGGAGTACAGGGCAGCGAGTTCGGCGGCGTTCAGGCTCGCCGGGCCCGTGAGCTCGTACGTCGTGCCGCGGTGACCGTCACCGCTGAGCACGGCGGCGGCGACCAGCGCACAGTCTGCCCGCGCAATGTAGCTGCACCCGCCGTCTCCCCGATTGTGCACGAAACGGCCCGAACCGAGAGCACCGAGCGCTTCGTAGATCTGAAAGTCCGAGTAGAGAGAGAAGCGCAGGATGGTGTGGTCGATGCCACTGGTCCGCAGGTGCTCTTCTGTTGCCCAGTGGCTCTCGGAGATGAGCGCCGGGTTGCTCGGCCCCGGCGACAGCATCGAGGTGTAGAGAATGTACTCCACGCCCGCGGCGGCAGCCGCGTCGATGGCCGCAGTGTGTTGGCGACTGCGGCCATCGACGGTGTCGGTACTGACGAACAGCACCCGCTCGACTCCCTGGAGAGCGGCGGTCACTGACTCGGGCTCGTTGAAATCAGCGAAGCGCGCGTGCGCCCCTGGTACGACCGCACTGGCTTCATCAGGGGATCTCGAGAGCAGAACGAGCTCCGAGACATCGTCGACGAGCTCAGCCACTCTCTGCGCTGTCAATCGGCCGAGGTTTCCGGCGGCGCCGCTGATTGCGAACACGGCGCTACTCGCCCCAGCCTGTGTGGGGCTCCAGCCGCCCTTCGCTGAAGTGCCAGTACTCGCGCAGTTCGCGACACTTGCCGGAGTCGTCGAAGTGCAGCAGGAACTGGCCCGCGAGGGTCACTTCCATACCACCATTGAGCATCGTCACCCACCACTCGACGGCGGCACGGCTGCCCTCGACGACGGGAGTTCCGTAGCGGAACTTCACCTCGCTCTGGGTAGCGGTGACGCCGGTCCAGTAGTCGTGTACGCCGTGCTGGCCCACGAAGGGTTCCTGGTATGGCTGCTCACGGTACAGCGAGTCGTCCGTGAAGAGGGCTGCCGCGGCATCCGCGTCTCGCCTCTCCCACGCCTTGCGGTACCCCTCGAGCCAGTCGAGAACAGTCTGATTCTGCATTGTCGTCGTCTCCTTGACCGAGTCAGGCAGGTTAGTGCTTGGCGTACTGGTAAGGGTTGCTGAGGATCTCGACCTCGGGAATCTCGGGGTTCATGCCCGCCTTCCAGGTCTCCTCACCCAACTCGCCGTGCAAGAACTCGACCGTGTTCTCCAGCTGGCCGCGCACCTTTTTGAGGTCACCCGCCACGAGCTTGCCGTCGTGCTTGACAACCTCACCACCGATGACGACCGTGTGCACGTCGCCGCGACCGGCCTGGTACACCACGTGACCGTAGGGGTTGATGACGGGGGCCATCGTCGGAGAGTTATCGTTTTTGATGAGCACGACGTCACCGAGCTTGCCCTTCTCGAGGCTGCCCACCTCATCCCACTTGCCGAGTGCCTTGGCCCCGCCGCGGGTCGCCCAATCGACGACATCCTCGACACGCAGGGTCGCGTGGGTGACGGTGTCGCCCTTGGCGTGAGCGTGCATGTGCTCCCACGAGCGGTCGGCGCCGATAGTGGCACGCATGGCGGCGAACATGTCAGCGCTCTGCCACACACTCGTGTCCATCGAGAGCGACGCCTGGATGCCGTGCTTGCGGAGGGCGTGCGCGGGCGGGTAGCCCTGACCGCAGGTCTGCTCGCTCTCGGTCGCGAGCGACACAGTACCGCCGGTGGCGGCGATCATCTGATACGACTCGTCGTTCAGGGTTGCAGCGTGCACGTAGACGTACCCGGGCTGCATCGCCTTGTTCTCATACATGAGACGGATGCCGTCGTCGTTCGTCGCCCCCCAAACACCCGCGTGAGTGGTGACGCTGACACCGAGGTCGCGAGCGAATTCGAACGCGGGGGCTTCAGGGAAGGCGGGGTCTCCCGGCACATCGAAGGCGAGCTGGGCGCCGAAGAGCTTCGCGTCGTCGCGGGCGCGCTCGATGATCTTGCGCACGGCAGGGTCCTGCGACCACTCCCAGGGGGCGCCAGCGAGGTTGCCATAGGCGAGCACAAAGCGACCGGGGGCCGAGGCGAGCGCCTCGTAAGCCGCCTCACCGTGGTCGGGGGTGCGCAGGCCGTGCGACCAGTCGACGCTCGTGGTCACGCCGGACTCGACCGCGTCGAGAGCGGAGATCGCGTTGCCCGCAGCGACATCCTCGGGACGGAACTTCATGCCGTGCTCGAGGTAATACCAGACGAAGTACTGGGTGAGGGTCCAATCGGCCCCGTAGCCACGCATGGCGGACTGCCACATGTGGCGATGGGTGTCGATCATGCCGGGCATGATGATGCCGCGCTCCGCGTCGATCTCGAACGTGCCCTCGGGAACTTGGAGTTTCTCACCGACCTCGGCGATCTTGCCGTCCACGACGAGCACGTCCCCGTGGGGCAGCACCGTGTGGTTGTCATCCATGGTCAGTACGATTCCGTTGCGGAAAACAATGGGTTGTCCCGCTTTGGGGGTACCGGTAGACGCCATGCGCGCTCATCCTCCTCGATCAGCTTCGGCGTGCGACTTCGCACGCCGCCCGGACTGACGTCACAAACGATAGGGGTCGTCTTGACATTCTCAGACCGGTCAGGTTGACTCAGATTTAAGCATGACTGAACAGATATGTCCAGTGCCACTGCTACTTGTTCTCAGCAATGGGGCCATTCCAGGCCAGAATTCGCTCGGGGCTGTACACCGTGGCCACCGAGGCAGCTACCTTAACTGAACGACCGAGGAGCAACCGCATGAGCGACCGCAACTACGTCATCGTCGGAGGAACATCCGGCATCGGCCTTGAACTCGCAAAGGACCTCCTCGCTGAGGGTCACCGCGTCGTCATCACCGGCCGAGATCAGGGCCGAACCGAAGAAATCGCCAGCGAACTCGGTGAGCGGGCCAGTGGGGTCGCGCTCGACATCTCCGAACCGAACGGAATCGCCGACCAGCTCGCCTCCCTCGGTGCCGTGCACGGCCTCGTTCTCGCCGCGATCGAACGCGACGCGAACACGGCGCGCGACTACGACATCGCCCGCGCGGTGCGCCTCGTGACACTCAAGCTCGTTGGTTACACGCAGGTCATCCACGCGCTGCTTGATCGCCTCGAGGCATCCGTCGACACCGGCATCGTGCTCTTCGGCGGCCGCGCCAAGGATGCCCCCTACCCCGGCTCGACAACGGTGTCCACCATCAACGGCGGCGTGGCCGGCATGGTGAAGACCCTCGCCCTCGAGCTTGCGCCCATGCGTGTCAACGCGATCCACCCAGGCATCATCGGCGACAGCCCGTTCTGGGCCGAGAAGCCCGCCGGAGTGCTCGACGCCTACGAGGCCCGCACCCCCGGCGGCAAGCTCGCCACCATGGCCGACATCGTCGACGCCGTCAAGTTCCTGCTCAACAACCGAGGCGTCTCAGCGACCAACCTCTACGTCGACCGCGGCTGGCGGATCAC
>DAOMOV010000092.1:0-7648 GCA_035444505.1 Terrimesophilobacter sp. | reverse complement strand
CGCTGGCAGCCGGTGGCGCGGGTTGGACTGTATGTTCCGGGCGGCAAGGCGGTGTATCCGTCGAGCGTGGTCATGAACGCTGTTCCCGCCCAGGTGGCGGGTGTCGGCTCGATCGCGCTGGCGAGCCCACCGCAGCGCGACTTCGGCGGATCGGTGCACCCGAGCATCCTTGCCGCGGCGGCCCTGCTCGGGGTTGATGAGGTCTATGCGATGGGCGGCGCGAGCGCGATCGGCGCGTTCGCCCACGGCGTTCCCGAACTCGATCTGGCCCCGGTCGATGTCGTCACCGGCCCAGGAAACGTGTTCGTTGCCGCCGCCAAGCGCCTCGTACGCGGCATTGTCGGCATCGACGCGGAGGCCGGCCCGACCGAGATTCTCATCATCGCCGACAGCGCCGCCGACCCGGCGCTCGTCGCCTCCGACCTCGTCAGCCAGGCCGAGCACGATGAACTCGCTGCCGCAGTGCTCGTGACCTGGTTGCCCGAGCTCGCTGACGCGGTGGCCGCGGAACTCACGCGGATCGTTGCGCAGACGCCCCACCGTGCGCGCGTCGAAGCCGCACTGAGCGGACAGCAGTCCGCCGTCGTGCTCGTCGATGACGCAGCCTCGGCGGCGAGGTTCAGCGACTCCTACGCCCCGGAGCACCTCGAGCTGCTCACCGCGGACAATGAGCTGCTCCTCACCAGCATCCACAGCGCCGGGGCCATCTTCGTGGGGCCGCACTCCCCGGTGAGCCTCGGCGACTACCTCGCTGGTTCCAACCATGTGCTGCCCACGGGAGGGCAGGCCAGGTTCACTCCGGGACTCGGAGTGCACTCCTTTCTGCGCCCGCAGCAGATCATCCGCTACGACGAGACGGGGCTGAGCGAGGCAGAGCCGCGCATCCGTGCCCTTGCCACGGCGGAGGATCTGCCCGCGCACGCCGACGCGGTCACAGCCCGCCTACGGCGGTAACACGGCCACCCCGGTTATCCTTGGAGCACCATGTTCTGTCCGTTCTGCCGGTTCCCCGACTCGCGCGTGGTCGACTCGCGCACGACCGATGACGGCGTGTCGATTCGACGTCGAAGGCAGTGCCCCGAGTGCGGGCGCCGCTTCAGTACGACCGAGACCGCGAGCCTCAGCGTCGTCAAGCGCAGCGGAGTGCTCGAGCCCTTCAGCCGTGAGAAGATCGTCCTGGGCGTGCGCAAGGCCTGTCAGGGGCGGCCCGTGACCGATGCCGACCTTGCCGTTCTCGCGCAGAAGGTGGAAGAGACCATTCGCGCCACGGGCGTGTCGCAGATCGATGCGAACGAGATCGGGCTCGCAATCCTGCCGCCCCTTCGCGAACTCGACGAGGTCGCCTACCTGCGGTTCGCGAGCGTCTACCAGGCGTTCGAATCCCTCGACGACTTCGAGACCGCCATCACACTGCTGAGGGTCGAGCACGAGACGGAGAGCGCCGCGGAGACGGGCCCCGACGGTGCCGCGCCGGATGCTGCTGTGTCCCCGTCGAAGTCGGCGCGCGCCTGACGCATGTACCGGGCCATCTTTCGCCTCATCCTCACGCGAATCGACCCCGAGAAAGCGCATGACCTCGCCGCGTGGGTGATCCGCGCCCTCGCCGCCACCGGCGTCGGCTCGATCGTGCGACGCTGGACCCGGCCGCATCCGTCGCTCGCTGTGCACGCCCTCGGGCACCGCTTCGCGTCGCCGTTCGGTCTCGCCGCTGGTTTTGACAAGAACGCCACGCTCGTCGTGGGCTTGGGTCAACTCGGCTTCTGTCACGTCGAGGTGGGCACCGTGACGGCGCTCGCCCAGCCCGGAAACCCGAGGCCCCGCCTTTTTCGCCTCGTCGCCGACCGCGCGGTCATCAATCGCATGGGCTTCAACAACGACGGCGTCGACTTCGTTGCCACCCGGTTGAAGAAACTGCGGGACCGAGGAAAGCGGCCCGTCATGGGGGTCAACATCGGCAAATCGCGCGCCGTCGCCCTCGACGCTGCGATCGACGACTACCTAGCTTCCACGGCGATCACCGCGAACCTGGCCGACTACCTCGTCGTCAACGTCAGCTCACCGAATACCCCCGGCCTTCGCGGACTCCAGGAGCTCGACCAGCTCGCCCCGCTCCTGAGCGCTGTCAAAGCTGCAGCAGGCAACACACCGTTGCTCGTCAAGATCGCCCCCGACCTCACGGACGATCAGGTGGAACGCATCGCCTCGCTCGCGGTCGAACTCGGCCTCGACGGGATCATCGCCACCAACACGACGGTGTCGCGCAAGGGCTTGCGCAGCAACGCTGAAACAGTGGCGGTTGCGGGGGAGGGGGGACTCTCCGGGGCGCCGCTCGCGGCTCGGTCCTTGGCAGTGCTTGACATCATCCGCACGGCCGTGCCCGACGACTTCTGTGTCATCTCGGTCGGCGGTGTCGAAACCGCAGCGGATGTCTACGAGCGCCTCCAGCGCGGCGCGACCCTCGTGCAGGGGTACACCGGTTTCCTCTACCGGGGTCCCTTCTGGGCGCACTCGATCAATCGCGGACTGCGCCGGCTCATGAAGGCAGCGGACACCGCCAGTGCCGTCGCGACCGATTGAGCAGCCGTTCAGGCGGGGAACTGGCCGCGCTTGACCTGAGGTTTGGGGAGGCGAAGCATTCGGAGCTGCATGCCGCGCATGGCCCCGTACCAGCGACTGCCCTTCTGCACGTTCTCGGGGCCGTATTTGGCACCGAGCTTGCGTTTGATGAGCCAGCCGAGCAGGAACGCGTCAGCGACCGCGGCGGCGAAGAAGGTCCACAGGGCGATGATGCCGACGAACTGCACCGTCTGGTTGTCGATGAGGGTCATGAAGATGATGACGAACATGAGCGGGATGAGAATCTCACCGATGCTGAAGCGTGCGTCGACGTAGTCGCGGATCCACTTGCGCTGCGGCCCGCGGTCGCGCTGCGGCAGGTACCTCTCGTCGCCCGCGGCAAGCCCGACGCGAGCCTTCTCTCGTTCGACGGCCATCTTGGCCCGCGCCTCCTTCGCCGCGGCCTTGCGGTCGTTGGAGACGAGCGGACGAACGTTCTGCGCCTCACGCTGCTTGCGGGTCGGGGTTGGGCGCCCCTTGCCGCCGGGTGCAGGAGTATCGCCGGCAGTATCGGCATCGTTGCTTGGCTTTGCCACTATCAGTCCTCAGAATCTGTGTCTCGATAAGATTACCCGCATGTCAGACACCGCCCGCTCCGCCGATTCGGCGAGCGCCCTCGCTGAGGCCGTCGCCTCAGGACTGCCCAGCACCATTGCCGACCTCAGCGACCTGGTGCGGATCCCCTCCGTGTCGTGGGCCGCGTTCGACCCCACCCACGTACAGGCGAGTGCCGACGCCGTCGCAAAGCTCGCCGAAGAACTGGGCGTCTTCGAATCGGTCGTGATCTCGCGCGCGAAGCTCGGCTCCTCCGATGAGTTCGGTCAGCCCGCGGTGCTCGCGACGCGCACGGCACGCAACGGCAAACCGACGATTCTGCTGTACGCGCACCACGACGTGCAGCCGCCCGGGCGCGACGACGAGTGGCAGACGACTCCGTTCGAGCCGACCGTCGTCGGCGACCGCCTCTACGGCAGGGGCACCGCTGACGACAAGGCCGGAATCATGGTGCACATCGCCGCCATCCGTGCACTCATCGAGACGCACGGACCCGACTTCGACCTCGGCCTCGTGCTCTTCATCGAGGGGGAGGAGGAATTCGGTTCCGGCTCGTTCGCGAACTTCCTCGCCCAGCACCACGACGAGCTCGCCTCCGACGTCATCGTCGTCGCCGATTCTGACAACTGGAACATCAACACCCCTTCGCTCACCGTCGCACTGCGCGGCAACGTCGCCTTCAACGTCACCATCAGCACCCTCGCGCACGCATCCCACTCGGGCATGTTCGGGGGAGCGGCTCCGGATGCGATGCTCGCCGCCATCAAGCTGCTCGCGACGCTGCACGATGCCGACGGCGGTGTCGCGGTCGATGGGCTCAGCTCTCGCACGAGTGACACCCCCGAGTACCCCGAATCCACTCTGCTTCGAGACGCAGGATTTCTCGAGGGCGTCACCCCCGTGGGTCGAGGCACCGTGCTCGACCGGCTCTGGAACCAGCCCGCCATCACCGTCACCGGCATCGACGCACCCGATGTGGCCAACGCATCCAACACTCTCGTGCCCTCGGTGCGGGTGCGCATCAGTGCCCGTATCGCTCCCGGACAGACCGCACAGGACGCCCTCCAGAAGCTCACCGCGCACCTCGCGGCCCACGCGCCCTTCGGTGCTCACCTGAGTTATGACGACGTGCAGCTGGGCAACCCGTTCCTCGTCGACACAGGCGGCCCCGCCGTCGCGCTCGTCAAAGACGCCATGACGAGGGCGTGGGGCGTCACACCGCTCGAGACCGGAATCGGCGGGTCCATCCCGTTCATCGCCGACCTGGTCGAACAATTCCCGAACGCCGAAATTCTCGTCACGGGCGTCGAAGACCCCGATACGCGTGCACACAGCCCCAACGAGTCGCTTCATCTGGGTGTATTTAAACGCGCCATCCACACCGAGGCGATCCTGCTGAGCGAGCTCAACGCCGGTACACTGCAAGTAGCAGCACAAGACCGATCGGGAGAGACACCATGAGCGACACCATCACCGAAACGACTGCGCACGGCGTCAGCCTGAGCGACACAGCGGCAAACAAGGTGCGATCCCTCTGCGAACAGGAGGGCCGTGACGACTTGCGGCTCCGTGTCGCCGTTCAGCCCGGCGGATGCTCCGGACTCATCTACCAGCTCTACTTCGATGAGCGACTGCTCGACGGGGACGCGACCGTCGACTTCGACGGTGTCGAGGTCGTCGTCGACAAGATGAGTGCTCCGTACCTTGAGGGTGCGACGATCGATTTCGAGGACACCATCCAGAAGCAGGGCTTCACGATCGACAACCCCAACGCGGCCGGCAGCTGCGCGTGTGGAGATTCGTTCCACTAGATCACACCGTGTTTGAGTGTCTGACTCCTCGTCCGCGCGCCAATCGGACTAGGCTGGCATCGAGTCCCATAGACTTCAGATGATTATCGTCCGCGTTATCCGAGAGGTTTGAGGTGCGTTCCAACCGCCGTCTTCGATGGATTGCCATCCCGGGAGCCGTGAGCGTTGCGCTCGTCCTCGCCGGATGTACACCCCAGCAGCTCCAGGGGTACATGCCAGGCTCACCCGGCATCACAGACCACTGGGACCGCATGGCGGGTCTCTGGACGAACTCATGGATCGTACTCATGATCGTCGGCCTCGTCGTGTGGGTGCTCATCCTGTGGACCCTGATCATCTACCGTCGCCGCAAAGGCCAGACCGGGCTGCCCGTGCAGTTGCGCTACAACATGCCCATTGAGGCCCTGTACACGATTGCGCCGCTCATCCTCATCATCGGCTTCTTCGCCTTCACGGCACGCGACCAGGCCGCCATTGAAGAGCCCCTTGCAGACCCCGACGTGAGAGTCGAGATCTTCGGCAAGCAATGGTCGTGGGACTTCAACTACCTTGACGAGAACGTCTACGTCGAAGGCGAGCAGGCCCGCCAGATCGAAGAGCCCCCCTTTATCGACTACGCGGGGCTTCCGACGCTGGTCCTTCCCGTCAACCAGTCGGTCGAGATCACCCTCGAAAGCCGCGATGTCGTGCACTCACTGTGGATCGTCGAATACCTCTACAAGAAAGACATGATCCCCGCGAAGTCGAACTACATGTACTTCACGCCGCTGGAGGAGGGCGAATTCCGCGGAAAGTGCGCTGAGCTGTGCGGCGAGTACCACTCGCTCATGCTCTTCAGCGTGAAAGTCGTTTCCCAGGCCGAATACGAGCGATTCATCGCCGGCCAAGAAGCAGCAGGCTACACGGGCCGCCTCGGACCCGAGTACAACCGCAACCTCAACCTGCCAAACAACGAGGCACCAGTAATCAGGAACGAACAGGGCGAATAATGAGCACCGCGACCGCAACGAAGCACAGCGAGACGCACAGCACACCAGCGACGGGAGCAAACCGCAAGCCGCGCCTCGGTGACCAGATCGTCGACTGGATGACGACGACCGACCACAAGAAGATCGGCACGCTGTACCTCGTCACCTCGTTCATCTACTTCTGTCTCGGCGGCGTCATGGCGCTGGTCATCCGTGCTCAGCTTGTTGCCCCCGGCAATGAGATATTGCAGTCGATGGAGCAGTACAACCAGCTCTTCACGATGCACGGCACCATCATGCTGCTCATGTTCGCGACACCACTGTTCGTGGGCTTCGCGAACTGGATCATGCCATTGCAGATCGGCGCTCCTGACGTAGCATTCCCGCGGCTCAACGCCTTCACGTACTGGTTGTTCACCTTCGGCAGCGCGATCGCTGTCGCCGGATTCCTCACACCGCAGGGCGCCGCCTCGTTCGGCTGGTTCGCTTACGCCCCGCTCGCGTCGACGACCTTCTCGCCCGGCATCGGAGGCAACCTCTGGGTCTTCGGCCTCGCACTGAGCGGGTTCGGCACCATTCTCGGATCCGTGAACTTCATCACGACGATCATCACCATGCGCGCGCCCGGCATGACCATGTGGCGCATGCCGATCTTCACCTGGAACACGCTCATCACGAGCATCCTCGCGATCATGGTGTTCCCGCCGCTCGCGGCCGCCCTCTTCGGACTCGGCATGGATCGTGTACTCGATGGCCAGATCTACAACGTCGAGGCCGGCGGTGCCATCCTCTGGCAGCACCTGTTCTGGTTCTTCGGCCATCCCGAGGTGTACATCATCGCGCTGCCATTCTTCGGCATCGTCTCCGAGGTGTTCCCCGTCTTCAGTCGCAAACCGATCTTCGGCTATAAGACACTCGTGTTCGCCACAGTGGCCATTGCTGCGCTCTCTGTCACCGTGTGGGCGCACCACATGTACGTGACCGGTTCCGTGCTGCTTCCGTTCTTCGCGCTGTTCACGATGCTCATCGCGGTCCCAACGGGCGTGAAGATATTCAACTGGGTTGGCACGATGTTCCGAGGCTCCGTGACCTTTGAGGCACCCATGCTCTGGGCGATCGGCTTCCTCGTCACCTTCACGTTCGGTGGCCTCACCGGTGTCATCCTCGCGAGCCCGCCGCTGGACTTCCACGTCTCCGACACCTACTTCGTGGTGGCGCACTTCCACTACGTCGTCTTCGGCACCGTCGTCTTCGCCATGTTCAGTGGCTTCTACTTCTGGTGGCCCAAGTGGACCGGCAAGATGCTCAACGATCGACTCGGCAAGCTGCACTTCTGGCTGCTGTTCCTCGGCTTCCACCTGACGTTCCTCATTCAGCACTGGCTCGGCGTCTTGGGCATGCCTCGCCGCATTCCCACCTATCAGCCCGAAGACGGTTTCGAGTGGATGAACCAGGTCTCCACGATCGGCGCGGCACTCCTCGCCATCTCCATGATCCCGTTCCTCTACAACGTGTTCATCACCGCCAGGCGTGCACCCAAGGTGACCGTCAACGACCCGTGGGGCTACAGCCGCTCGCTTGAGTGGGCAACCTCCTGCCCGCCGCCGCGACACAACTTCACCTCGATCCCGCGCATCCGCTCAGAGTCGCCCGCGTTCGATCTCAACCACCCCGAGGCTGGCGTACCGATTGGTATTG
>DAOMOV010000091.1:0-7838 GCA_035444505.1 Terrimesophilobacter sp. | reverse complement strand
GCGGCAACGAGTCGCGCACGGAGAGCGGTAGGCGAGACCGCGACCGGCCAGTCCCAACGCACGAAGCCGTGATTCGCGCCGCGAAGGTCGTCCTCTCGATCCTTCTCGTCGAGGAGCACCTGCTGCGCAGTCCTCCCATTCATGAACTCGGGGTCGGTGTACTTCCACTTTCCGTCGAACTCACCAATGACATTGAAACTTGGCCACCAGAAATCGACCTGCCACGCGCGACCGCTCTGCCCGCGCATCCGCTCTTGCAGTTGTGGTGCTTCGAGACGCGCACGATGGATGCTCACTCGACTCATCGACTCGCCCGGTCGATCAGCGCGTCCATCGGCGAACTCGATCGCACGTCGTGCCTTCACAACACCTTGGTGCAGCGGGATGTCGGCGAGCTGCTCAAGCAGTTCGTGTCGAGACGGGGCGGCGCGCGGGATGCCGCTGTGGGGGTGTTGCTGACGGCGCAGGGCGGCATCGGCAACAGTGACGGCGGTGCCGAAGTCGGCGGTGCGTGCAACGTCTGCGACGGTGCGGGCAAGGGAGGTCACGCGGATGCCGTCGATGAGTTCGTGCGAGGCGGTGACTCCGGTGGTGTGACGAAACACGTCGGTGTCGGATCGGCCCCCCGGTGCCGGCTCCGTCACGATGTGCACCTTGGTGGGCCATGCACTCACCCACGGCAACCTCCAGAGTGCGGCCGCCGACGCGTGGGAGACAACCGTGTCGGGATCAAGCCGCGCAAGGACGGCTGCGATCCGGGTGCGGTAGCGTTCATGGCGGTCCATTGCTGCCCAGGTTCGCGAGTCTAGGTAGACGCCGCGGCTCACCGAGGCGAGCTCACCGTCACGAGCTTGTCGCCGGAGGGTCGCGCGCTCGGTCTGCGAGAGCAGGTGTCGTGCAAAGATGAGTTGGTCGTGCGGTGTGGGAGCGGACACGTTCTCAGGGTGACGGATTGCGGTCGGTGGTGGGCGAGCATCCTGAGATCTGTGGAGAAATTGCGGCCTGTGGAGAACGCGATGCGGTGTTTGTTATGCGATGCGGATGTTTGAACCACCGCATCGTGACCGAAACACCGCATCGCGAGTCACGATCGGCGGCGGCCGGGGCGGCTCACACACGGAGGGTGGCGATCGGTTCCGTGTCGGGCAGGGGGCTCGCGTCGCGGCCCCGCAGGTCGGGGTGAGCGCGACGGAACACGGTGGGCACGAGGAAGCCCACGAAGGCGAAAGCAATCGCGACCCAGATCGCTCCCGGCGCGTCGAAGGCGTCGATCATGAAGCCCGCGATGGCCGAGCCGATCGCCGCGCCGATGAGCTGGCCGGTGCCGACCCATCCGTAGGCCTCGGCGGTTTCTGAGAACTTGACGCTCGCCGAGATGATGGCGAACATGACGGCGAGGGCGGGCGCGATGCCGATGCCGGCGACGAAGAGGGCGAGGGAGAGCCACCAGAAGTCGAGGGATGCCGCGGCGAGCGCCATGCCCGCGAACACAACGAACATGCGGCGCGCGAGTGACCAGGGCCCGATGCCGACGTGTCCAAGGGAGAGCCCGCCGATGAGGGAGCCAATCGAGAAGATCGCGAGAACGATCCCTGAGTTGGGGCTGTCATGCCCGAACACAGCCACGACCCCGACTTCGATTGCGGCGCACGCACCTACGAGCAGAAACCCGGTCGCGGTCGCCAGCAGCACGGGCGGTCTGAACAGCACTGACCCGAAGCGACGTTTGCTGCGCGGGATGCGCACCTTGCCCAGTTCGGGCGACGACAGGAACCACAAACCTCCGACGACCATGAACCCGATGGCGACGCCGATCGCGAGCACGGGTGTGACTCCGGTGGCGATGAACACGGTCACGACGGGGCCGACGACCCAGATGATCTCCTGGGCGGATGCGTCGAGTGAGAACAGGGGGGTGAGCATGCGCGCGTTGACCATCTTGGGGTAGATGGTGCGCACGGCCGGCTGGATGGGGGGTGTGGAGATTCCGCCGATGAAGCCCACGATCATGTACACGGCGACGGGTAGCGCAGGGGCGAACGCAATGATGCTGAGGGCTGCGACGCACACGGTGAGGGTGAGCGTGATGACGGGACGCATGCCCCATATCCCCATCCAGCGGCTCGTCATCGGGCCTGCGATGGCCTGCCCGATGCTCATGGCGGCGAGCACGAGCCCGGCGGCGCCGTACGAGTCGTGAGTGCGCTCGATGTGGAGGAGGATCGCGAGGGAGAGCATCCCGGTGGGGAATCGTGCCACGAGCTGGGCGCTCATGATGCGGGCGACGCCGCCGACCCTGAGGAGTTCGAGGTAGCCGCGCATCCGTCAATCTTCGCACCAATATCGGGGCAGAAAATCGCCAACAGCCTGTGGAGAACTCTCACAACTTTTGCACAATTGTGGACGACACGCCCACAACATGTAGGGATTAAGCATCCACAAAAACCCGCTATATAGTGATGGGACTGAAGAAGCGAGAATGGTCCGCGCACCGCGGTTTGCGGCGTTTTTTGCTCTCTGCAGCACCCCGCCGCGAGGCAGGAAGGGGCCGCAAATGTGGCCCGGCAGACACGGGAATCGCTGGTCGGAGCGGGGATTCCCTCGACACGATCAGGAGAAAAGCCTAGTGAGCATCACGGTTGTCAAGCGCAACGGCCAGCGGGAAGCGTACGACGCGAACAAGATCAACCTCGCCATCGAGAAGGCGAGCGAGGGTCTCGACGAGAACATCACCTGGGTGACGCAGATCGCGAGCGAACTCGAGCTGACACTGTTTGACGGCATCACGACGCAGCAGCTGGACGAGGCGGTCATTCAGGTGGCGCTGCAGAACGTCAAGGACGACCCCGCTTTCGACACCGTCGCCGCCCGGCTGCTGCTCAAGACCATCTACAAGCGGGTGCTCGGCGACTACGAGAACGACGAGGAGCTCGCACGACTGCACGTGGAGCACTTCGAGCCGAACATTCGCCGCGGCGTCGAGGAGGGCCTGCTCGACACGCGACTCGTCGACATGTTCGACCTGCCGCGGCTCGCGGCGGCGCTGGATCACGAGCGCGACGACCTGCTCAAGTACATTGGTGTCGTCACCCTCAACAACCGCTACGGCATCAAGGGCCGCAACGGGGATGCTCTGGAGGTTCCGCAGTACTTCTGGATGCGGGTCGCCATGGGTCTCTCCCTCAACGAGGCCGACCCGACCACCCAGGCGCTGAAGTTCTACGAAAAGATGTCGCGGCTGGAGTACCTCGCCGCAGGCTCGACCCTGGTGAACGCGGGCACGAGCTACCCGCAGCTGGCGAACTGCTTCGTCATGGAGATGCAGGACGACATCGAGCACATTGCCAAGACCGTGCGCGATGTCATGTGGCTGACGAAGGGCACCGGCGGTATCGGGCTGTCGGTGACCAAGCTGCGCTCGATGGGCTCGCCCATCCGCTCGAACAACACGACCTCGACGGGGCCGATTCCCTTCATGCACACGATCGACTCAGTGCTGCGCGCGGTGAGCCGTGGTGGCAAGAAGTTCGGTGCGCTGGCGTTCTACATGGAGAACTGGCACCTCGACTTCCCCGAGTTCCTCGACCTGAGGCAGAACTCGGGCGACCCGTACCGTCGCACGCGCACCGCGAACACGGCGGTGTGGATCAGCGACGAGTTCATGAAGCGCGTGCAGTCCGATGGCGACTGGTACCTGTTCGACCCGCTCGAGGTGAGCGACCTCAACGAGCTGTACGGTGCGGCGTTCTCGAAGCGATACCAGGAGTATGTTGCGGATGCCGAGGCGGGCCACCTGCGCATGTTCAAGAAGCTGAAGGCGCGCGAGCAGTTCAAGGCGATCCTCATGTCGCTGTCAGCGTCGGCCCACCCGTGGTTGACGTGGAAGGACACCATCAACCTGCGTGCTCTGAACAACAACACGGGCACGATTCATCTGTCGAACCTGTGCACGGAGATCACGCTTCCGCAGGATGAGGACAACGTGTCGGTGTGCAACCTGGCCTCGATCAACCTGTCCCGGCACATCGTCGACGGCAAGGTCGATTTCGAGCGGCTCGAGGAGAGCGCCCGCACCGCGGTGCGCCAGCTCGACAACCTCATCGACATCACCAAGTCGAGCGTGAAGGAGGCGGACTTCTCGAACCAGCAGAACCGTGCTGTCGGGCTCGGGGTGATGGGGTTCACCGATTCGATCGAGCAACTCGGTTTCGCCTACGACAGCGAGAAGGCTTACGACTTCATCGACGAGGTCATGGAGCACATCTCCTATGCGGCGATCGACCAGTCCACCCAGCTTGCCGCGGAGCGCGGCGCCTACCCGAACTTCGAGGGCTCCGGCTGGTCGCAGGGCATGGTGCCGCTGGACACGATCGACCGCAACGAGGCCGATCGCGGGGTGCCGATCGCGGTGTCGCGCAAGTCGACGCTCGACTGGGATGCGATGCGCGAGAAGGTGAAGAAGGGCATGCGCAACGCGACCCTTATGGCGATCGCGCCCACCGCATCCATTGGTCTGGTGGCGGGCACCACCCCGGGCCTCGACCCGCAGTTCACGCAGATCTTCAGCCGAAACACCTCCTCGGGCAAGTTCCTGGAGGTGAACCGCAACCTGGTGGCCGACCTGCAGAAGCTCGGCATCTGGGAGCAGGTGCGGGAGTCGATTCTGCGCAGTCAGGGTGACGTTCAGGGCATCGCGGCGCTACCGGATGAGATCAAGGCCGTCTACAAGACGAGTTTCCAGATCTCGCCGCACGCGTTCCTCGAGGTCGCGGCACGGGCGCAGAAGTGGATCGACCAGGCCATCAGCCGCAACATGTACCTCGAGTCCCGCGACCTGGGCGACATGATGGAGGTCTATATCGGTGCGTGGGAGCGCGGCGTGAAGACCACCTACTACCTGCACATGAAGCCCCGTCACCAGGCCGAGCAGTCGACGGTGAAGGTGAACAAGGCCGAGGAACTGGTGGGCGCTGCAACGGCGTCGGCGGATGCCGGTGGTTCCGGTGAGAAGGTCGGTGCGGGTTCGAGTCGGCGCGGGTTCGGCTTCGCGGGTCTCGCCTCGAAGTCGGAGTGACGGTGAACCCCAACGACTCCGAGTACGTCGTTCCGGTCGACCCGATGGACGACCTGCAGTGCGAGAGCTGCCAGTAAGTGAGCCATATGGTCTCGATACACCGCTTTCGGCGGCACTCGGCCGGCGGATGACCGGTGGTCGAGTAGCCGCGCAGCGGCGTATCGAGACCCTAGTAACGAAGGAAGGTTAGGCGATGTCAGGCATTTTGGGTACGGGCGTGCAGGAGGGTCTTCTGCTGAAGCCGGTGAAGTACCAGTGGGCGATGGACCTGTACGACCAGGCGGTGGCGAACACGTGGTTCCCGAATGAGATCCAGCTGGATCAGGACATTGCGGACTTCAAGCGCATGACGGATGAGGAGCGTCACGCGATCACCTACCTGATGAGCTACTTCAATCCGAACGAGCTGCTGGTGAACAAGGCGCTCGCGTTCGGGGTGTACCCGTACGTGAATGCGGCGGAGGCTCACCTGTATCTGGCGAAGCAGATGTGGGAGGAGGCGAACCACTGCATGAGCTTCGAGTACGTGCTGGAGACCTTCCCGATCGACCGGGACCAGGCGTATGCGGCGCACGTGGATGTTCCGTCGATGGCGCGCAAGGAGGAGTTCCAGGTCAAGTACATCAAGCGGATGACGGAGGAGACTCTCGACATCACGACGACGGAGGGCAAGAAGGACTTCGTGCGCAACCTGGTGGCCTACAACATCGTGCTGGAGGGCATCTGGTTCTACTCCGGGTTCATGGTGGCGCTGTCGTTCAGGCAGCGGAACCTGCTGCGCAACTTCGGTGGACTCATTGACTGGATTGTGCGTGACGAGTCGCTGCATTTGAAGTTCGGCATCAACCTGATCCTGACGGTGCTGGAGGAGAACCCCGACCTGCAGACCCCTGAGTTCGCGAACGAGATCAAGCAGATGATTCTGGATGCCGTGGAGATGGAGGAGGAGTACAACCGCGACCTGCTCCCCACCGGCATCCTGGGTCTGAACGCGAACTACATCAACCAGTACGTGAAGTACCTCGCGGACCGCCGCCTGGAGGAGCTTGGTTTTGACGCGGAGTACAAGGTGTCGAACCCGGCGAAGTGGATGGCAACGGCGAACGACACCTACGAGCTGGTGAACTTCTTCGAGTCGACGAACACCTCGTACGAGACGAACGCGAAGTCGGTGACCGCACCCGCGGAGTAACGGCCGCGTCGGTGGAACTATGTGGGTTAGTTCCTAGAGTTTGTCGATGAGTTCGCGCATGAGCTGCGACGGTGTGGTGTGGCGCTCTTGGGCTACTTCGTCGAGTTTGGCGCGGCGAGCGGCGTCGAGTCGAAGTGTGAAGGGTCGAGCTTCGGCACCAACACTGACGGGGCGTCCTGCTCCAGCCTTGCCAAACTTCCAGCCAGGGAATCCAGTTTCTGCTTCTGCACCCCAACGCTCGAGGTCGTCGTCAGCACCGACAAGTTACAAATGTCCCGACACGCGCAATCCTAGGGGAGCACATCCCGAAACAAGGCGCCCCAGCGCTGCATGACGGCGGAGGGTCCGAGGCGAGCGGCGGTGGTTCGGGCTCCCACGGCGAGGCGAGAACGGAGTTCGGGGTCATCGAGAACCCGACCCAGCGCATCCGTCAACGCGTTGACATCACCGGCGGGAACGAGCAGCCCGTTCTCGCCGTGGTCGATCATGTCGCGGGGACCGTAGTTGATGTCGTACGCCACCACCGGAACACCCTGCATCAGCGACTCCAGCACCGCGAGCGGCTGACCCTCGTAGGTGCTCGATAGCACCGAGACAGCCGCGCGCGCGACATGAGCGGCAGGGTCAGGCACGTGGCCCCGCAGCACAACCGCATCGCTGACACCGAGTTCGGCGATGAGAGCCTCAAGGTCACCCTGGGCGGGCCCCTCGCCGAGCACCTCGAGCCGCGCCGCCACACCCCGCTCACGAAGAGCAGCAACGGCACGGATGACGTGGTCGACCCGCTTGAGCGGCACGAGTCGAGTGACCATCACCACGAGGCGGGGATCGAACTCCGACGAGTCGGCAAGGGTGGAATCGACGGCAGACTCGAGCGCGTGAGGAATTACTTCCAGCCGGGTCGCCTCACCGAACCTGCGAGCCACGTCGTCCCGCTGCCCCACCGTGGGGAACACCACGGCGTCGTAACGCCCCAACTCGTCCAACCATCCGCCCCACAGCTCGTCGACGGGGGAGTCCCACTCGTGCGGCGGCATCGTGTGTGCGCTGTGCACCGTGTGGACGAGCCGCACCCGATCACTCCGCAGCGGCCACAGCAACTCGCCCACCTGCCGCGACTCGGCGATGATGACCGTCGGCAAGTCAGGGTCGAGGCCCGCAATGACGTGGCTCACCCACGCCCGGTACAGGCCACCGAAACCCTCGAACCCGCCCACAACCTCACCGTCGCGCAGCACCAGCAGGGGCGCGGCGCTGCGGTGCCAGTCGGGCCGCGCCACGCGGGGGGTGCGCAGGGTCAGGATGCCTGAGCCGCCCGAATGCACGTCGACCTCGGTCGTCGGGGCCACGATAGTCGGGTCGGCCGCCGCCCACACCCATCCGGGATCGGCGAGAGCCTCCTCGAACAGGTTGCGGATCACCGTCGACTCATCGGCGAGCCCCAGCTCGATGAAACCAGCCCGGTGCGGGCCGTAGTCGGCGGTCAGGTCCACGGTGAGCAGCAGCGGTGACACCGCACCAAACCGGCGAAACTGCGCCGCCCGCCGAAGCACCGAGACGGTGTAGCCGCCG
>DAOMOV010000090.1:3386-7848 GCA_035444505.1 Terrimesophilobacter sp. | reverse complement strand
CCCGCCGGGCCTGACGCTCGGCCTTGCGCGCAGCCACGAGGGCTTTTTCGGCCTCCCGCACGGCCTTCAGCGCCTCACGGTAACGCTTGTCGCCGGCCACCTCAGCCGGATCCAGTTGAGTCCACGCTCTCGGCGCCTCATGACTCTCACCGCGCTCCAGCCCCTCAAGGTACGACTCGACTCCGTCGAGAAGTCGCTCAACCGTGAAGCGGAAGGGATCGCCCTCGGAGAGGAACACGCCCGCGTCTATCGCCCGCCGAAGCGCGGGAAAGTCCTCCGCCGTGACCACCCGATCGAACAGTGCCGCCTCTTCGGCGGACACCTCCTCAAGAGAGAGCCCCGTGCTGCGCGACTGCGCCTCGTAGCCCGCTGTCACCATCCCGTACCAGCGCGCTTCACCCGTGAGCGAGAGGGCGACAGCCAGCCGTTCGTCCTCCGTCAACGGGGTCTCACTCAGAGCGTCGAGAGCGGCGTCCAACCACGCCGAGCTGCTCGGGGTCACCGGCGCACCCGTGATCGGGAGCGAGACGAGCCAGGGGTGTCGCAGGTAGATGAGCACCTGCGCCTCGAAGAGCGCCCGCAGCTGCGCCCGCCACCCCTCCTCCTGCCGGAATGACTCCGGAGGGAACCCCGTGGCATGCTCCTGCATGAGTAGCAGCAGGTCGTCCTTGGCGCTGACGTAGCGGTAGAGCGACATGGGCGTGAACCCCAGCTTTGCGGCGACGGCAGCCATCGATACGGCGCCGAGCCCCTCCGCATCGGCGAGCTCGACGGCGGCATCGACGATGCGCTCCACGCTCATCTCGCGCTTCGGACCGCGCTGGGGGTTCGCGGCAACGCCCCAGGCCAGAGCGAGGCCTCTCGGAAGCTCAGGAGGTTCTACATCGTTCACTCCCCCATCCTAACTATTGTCTGCGTCGTAAACAGTGTGTTACAGTCATACACACTAATTATACCTCATACACAGTTTCGAGTGCGCTGACCTCAGCACACAGAGAGGACGTGCACGTGTCCCCCACCGCCATCACCATCCGCGACCTGCGCAAAACCTTCGGCACGCACACCGTCATCGACGGCCTGACCCTCACCGTCGAACGCGGCGAGGTATTCGCGCTGCTCGGGCCGAACGGCGCGGGCAAGACCACCACGATCAACGTGCTCACGACCCTCGCCGCACCCGACTCAGGCACGGCATCCGTCGCCGGATTCGACGTGCTCACCCAACCCGTCGAAGTGCAGCGGCGAATCAGCCTCACCGGCCAAGCCGCTGCCGTCGACGACGGTCTCACCGCGATCGAGAACGTCGAGATGTTCGCGCGACTCGCCGGACTCACCCGCTCAGCATCACGCGTGCGAGCGAGCACGCTGATCGAACAGTTCGGACTGACGGGTGCTGCTTCCCGGCTCGTTCGCACCTTCTCTGGCGGTATGCGGCGTCGCCTCGATCTCGCGCTCAGCTTCGTCGTCACACCCGAGGTGCTGTTTCTCGACGAGCCGACGACCGGACTCGACACCCGCAGTCGTCGTGAACTGTGGAAGCTCATCCGCTCGCTCGCAGAATCCGGAACAACCGTCTTCCTCACCACCCAGTACCTCGAGGAGGCAGACCAGCTCGCCGTCCGGATCGCCGTACTGCACGAGGGTCGGATCGTCGCACTCGGCACACCCGCAGAGCTCAAGTCACGCATCGGCAGCGACACCGTCGAACTCCACGATGCGGAGGGCGAGCTGCTCGCAGCGATCCCCACCGACGGCACCGTCGCCGCACTGCGCCGCGCGCTCGACGCGCTCGATGAGCAGGGTTCCGACGGAACCGTCACACTGCGCCGCCCCTCCCTCGACGACGTCTTCCTCGCCCTCACGTCAGCCGACGCACCCCCGATCAAGGAGAACGCATGAGCACCGTCCTCACTCACTCCACAGCACACGCTGCGCCACCTGCGCGACCGCGTCTTCGCGGAGCCGCCGCCGAAACCGTCTTCGTGGGGCGGAGCCTGCGCCACTCCCTGCGCGATGGCGAGTCGCTGCTCATGGCCGTGCTCCTCCCCGTGATGCTCATGCTGATGTTCACGTGGGTGTTCGGCGGCGCCATCGACCCCTCCGGCGCCTACGTCGACTACGTCGTACCCGGCATCATCCTCACCTGCGCGGGATTCGGCGCCTCATCGACAGCCGTGTACGTCGCCAACGACATGCGCACCGGCATCATCGACCGCTTTCGCACGATGCCGCTGCGCGCCGGGGCGATCCTCACCGGCCACGTCGTCGCAAGCGTGCTGCGCAACCTGGTCGCCACCGCCCTCGTCATCGGCGTCGGCGTGCTCGTCGGGTTCCGGCCGACAGCCGATCTCGGTGCATGGGTCGCGATGGCTGCCCTCATCGCGCTGTATATCTTGGCGATCACCTACCTCTTCGCCGCCATCGGTCTCGCCGCCGGCTCCCCCGAGGGGGCGAATGGCTACGGGTTCATCCTGCTCTTCGTGCCCTACCTCTCCAGTGCCTTCGTGCCGGTGGCGAGCATGCCCCAGTGGTTGCAGTCCGTCGCCCAGTACCAGCCCGTCACGCCCATCATCGAGACGATCCGCGGACTGCTGATGGGCACACCGATGAGCACGGAACCCTGGTGGGCCATCGCTTGGTGCCTCATCATTCTCGCAATCGCCACTACGTGGGGTGCGTGGCTGTTCCGTCGAATAGCAGGCCGCCGCTGAGCATTCCGCCTAACGCCCGCAGGCGTCAGGGGTACCACTGACAGCTATATATCGATAACCTCACAGTTATGCGAAAGTTGATCGGCGTGGTCGCTGTGACGGGCGGCCTTGCGCTTGCGCTCAGTGCCACAGCACCCCTGACCCCCGCAATCGCCGCACCAGGCAATCCAATCGCCGGCTTCGAGTACGTCGCCCTCGGCGACTCCTACGCGGCCGGGTTCGGGCTCCTGCCTGTCTCAGAAAGCAGCCCCTTTCCCGGCACACCGAACGGCTGCTACCAGGCGGAGACGAACTACCCCCACCTCGTCGCGACCGACCTCGGTCTGACGCTCACCGACCAGACCTGCAGCGGCGCAATCACCGCCAACGTCGGCTACGAAGCTGGAGTCTCGATCCCCTCACCGCCTGCGACAGGCCCACTTCTGGGACTGCCGACAGGCTCCGAGCCCCAGACAACCGCATCCGGTATGGTCGCCCCCGATGTGCAATCCGCGGGCCTCAGCACGAGCACGGACATCGTCACCGTGAGCATCGACGGCGCCGACCTCGGCTTCGCCTCGATCGCCACAGCCTGCGTCCGCATGAGCGTCGGGGCAGGCAGCAACCCCGTGCTTCTCGACTATGCGGAAAGCATCGAGGTCGACAACTGCCAGCAGTACTTCGACGACCAGGCGGCCTACCCGGGCAGCTACCTCAAAGACCGGCTCGCAACCTTCGTAGCGCCGCGGATCGAAGCAACACTCGCGCACATCCGAGAGGCAGCGCCGAACGCGCAGGTCTTCGTCGTCGGCTACCCACAGCTCACACCAGGAAGCGCGACGGATACATGCTTCACACCTCCTGGGTCGCCCGACGCCGTCCCACTGTCAGGAGTCGACCTCAACTACATCAACGAGATCGAACACCTCCTCGACGAGGAGCTCCACACTGCCGCGACCGCACACGGTGCCCACTACATCCACACCTGGGGCGACACCCCGGAACACACCCCGTGCACACCAGACCCATAGATCACCGAACTCACCGGGTATCTCAACTTATCCGCGACGTGCGACCCCGGCTACATCAAGGGCGATGAGGACGGCTGGGTCTGCGTGCAGTTCGGCGCGCTGCACCCGAATTCCGACGGCGTGGAGAGCCTGCGCCAGCTCGTCGCGGCCCAGATCCCGACCGCATTCTTCACCACAATCATCGACGGCAACTTTGAGCCGGGTGGCACGATGACGGTCGAAGGCGGAGGATTCTACCCGGGCGAAACCGTCGAACTCGTACTCCACTCGACCCCGGTGACAGTCGCAACAGTGACTGCGAATGCGCTCGGAGGCTTCTCCACGACCGCCGCGATACCGACCAACGTCCCGCCCGGCGCCCACACGCTCGTCGCGACCGGGGCTGCATCCGGCCACGCATTCAGCGCATCCGTCGACCTCAAAGGATTGGCCGTGACCGGTGCCGATCTGGCGGGTCCGACAATCGCGGGGGGCGTGCTCGTGCTACTCGGTGTCGTGATTATGCTGTCGCGACGACGCCGCCCGCCTATGCTGACGACATGAGCAATCGCAAACGTTCCGAGTCCGTGACCATCGCCGCCGCGCCGGAGGTGCTGTACGCCATGGTGTCCGACGTCACACGCATGGGCGAGTGGAGTCCCGTGTGCAAAGCATGCTGGTGGGAGGACGACGCGCGCGGCGTCGGAGCCTGGTTCACAGGACGCAACGTCACCGAGACCAACACCTGGGAGACCAAGTCCA
>DAOMOV010000090.1:0-3371 GCA_035444505.1 Terrimesophilobacter sp. | reverse complement strand
CGTCGCCGACGAGCCCGGCCGCGAGTTCGCCTTCGCCGTGAACGGCGACCGCACCCGCTGGGGCTACACCTTCACCCCCACCGACGGCGGCACCATCGTCACCGAGAGCTGGGAGATCCTGCCCGCCGCAGAACCCTCCTACGTCGAACGATTCGGCGACAATGCCGAAGAAGAAATCACCAAGCGAGCGGATGGCGCAAGCAGCGGAATGCGCCGCCATCAAGCGCGCAGCAGAATCCGCCTGAACCACTCCGGAACCGCCCTCCCAGCGCACACGAGCCGACACGCACACCGCGGAGCGTGTGAAGAACGAGCAACAGAACTATAGTCCGATAGCATGCCCTCGATGTCGAGGAACGCGAGCCCGCACCTCGACGCGGTCTTCCCGTTCACCCTCTTCGGACTCCACGCCCACGCGCACCGTGAGCGCTGCGAGCACGCACTCGACTCCGTCGGCGACGACGACCCGCTGACGCGCCTCAAACTGACCGCGCACCTCGTCGCCGCACTCGTCGACACCGACCCCACCGCGGCGCTCGCGACCGCGGCCAGCGTGCGCGAACAGGCCCAACGGCTCAACTCCCCCGCTGCCCGCGCGTACGCACTCACCGCGCACGGACTCACCGACCACTCTCCCGACACCGTGGGCGCAAGGCTCAGCGAAGCCCGCCTCATCCTCGACAGCGCCTACACGGGAGACACCCCCGACCTCGCCGAAGTCGGCCACTTCCTCCTACTGACGGCGCTCCTCGAACAGGGCCGCATGCGCATTCTCGACATCGAACTGTCACCGCACGGCGACAGCATCACCCGGTTCCCCGCCCTCAACAACAGCCTTCACGCGGCATGGTTCCGCTGCCTCAGGGCAATCCTCGACGGACGCACCGTTGACGCAGAACGACTCGCCGACGACATCCTCGCCACGGCCGACGCCAGCAGTCTCGCCGCCAGCCAAAGCGTGTGGGCGGCACAAGTCGGAACGATCAGATGGATGCAGGGGCGCATCCACGAGATGGAACCCGCCTTCCTCGCAGCCCGGCAGCAGCAACCGCACCAACAGTTGTGGGAGATCTCCCTCGCCTGGTTGTGGCACCTTCAAGGCCGAGACGACGCAGCCCGCGCCCTCTTCGACAACTTCACCGACCTCGACACCATCCCACGAGACCGCAACTACCTCGTCACCGTCACGATCCTCGCCGAACTCGCCGCAACCATCGGCACAGAACAGCAAGTCGAACTCCTCCGCGACGCGCTCCTGCCCTACGCAAACCAAGCCGTGCCCGTTGGGTTCGGGCTCGCATTCTGGGGCACCGTCGCCCGCACACTCGGCATGCTCTCCATCCGCCTCGAACGGTACGACGAAGCCCGCACACTACTGCGAACCGCCATCGACGTGTGCGCACGAAGCGGAGCACAAGCATGGCTCGCCGAATCACAGCTCGAACTAGCCGACCTCGAGATCAAAACCCACGGCGACCTCAACGAAGCACACTCGCTCGCGCAACAAGCAGAAGCAACAAGTCGAGCCCTCGGCTTTCCCGCCCTCCACGCCCGCGCCGAAATCACTCTGAGTAGATTGCCGCACGAGAATCGGACGGCAACCCAGGCCGTGCAGAGCGACGACGGCCCGCAACGCGTTCACATCCGCATTCTCGGCGTCTTCGACGTCACCGCACACGACGGGACCAAAGCACGCTGGTCGTCGCGCAAAGCCCGCGAACTGCTCAAGATCCTCATCGCCCGCAGAGGCGGTGCCGCCTCACGCGAAGCACTCATGCACGAACTCTGGCCCGACATCGACCCCGACAGGCTCGCCAACCGGGTCTCCGTCGCACTCAGCACGATCCGACGCACACTCGACCCCGCCCGCCAACAACCGGCACAGCACTACATCGCCACCGACGGTGACACCCTGCGCCTCAACCACACCGCGGTGCGACTCGACATCGACGAGTTCTACAGCAGCGCACGGCGAGACGACATCGACAGCCTGCGTCACGCCACCGAGCTGTACACGGGCGACGCCTTCGTCGAAGAGCCCTACGCCGACTGGGCGAGCCCCATTCGCCACCAAGCCCAGGCCACGTTCTGCGCCGCCGCAAAAGTTGTGGCAGCGCACGACAACGCCGATGGAAACCACCTCGCCGCGAGCGCACTGTACCGTCGCATCCTCGAGCTCGAACCCTTCGATGAGACCGCTCACAACGGACTCATCACCGCGCTCACCGAACTCGGCGCCGAAGGCCAGGCATCAGCGATGCGACTCAAACGCGACCTGCTCCGCGAAGAACTCGCAGGCTGACGCCATGGACTGCTTCTCGGTGCGTAGGCTCGGAGCATGAGCACAATCGACGAACACGGCCGGGTCGAACCACCCAGCGACGGCGACGAAATCACAACCCTGCTCGGCTTCCTTGACTACCACCGCGCAACCCTTGCCTGGAAGAGCCGCGGCCTCGACGCATCCGCACTGAGCGCTCGGCTGCAACCCAGCACCATGACCCTCGGCGGCCTGCTCAAACACCTCGCCTGGGTTGAAGACCTCTGGTTCTCGGTGCGGCTGCACGGCAACCCACCCGCCGAACCTTGGGTCGACGTCGACTGGAACGCCGACTCCGACTGGGAATGGAACTCCGCCGCCCACGACACCCCTGAGCAGCTCCACCAACTGTGGAGCGACTCCGTCGACGCCGCACGAGTGCACACCGAACTCGCCCTTGCCGACGGCGGACTCGACCGCTACGCCGTTGTTCCACGACACAACGGCGAACGCGTCACACTCCGCTGGATCCTCGTGCACATGATCGAGGAATACGCCCGCCACAACGGCCACGCCGACCTTCTCCGCCAAAGCATCGACGGCAGCACAGGAGAGTAACCACACTGTGCCCACAACCCAACCCGCTCAACCCGCTCAACCAGCCCAACCCGTCAAACTCGTCCTCGACTGCGACCCCGGACTCGACGACGCCCTCGCGATCCTCCTCGCCCACAGCGACCCCACCCTCGAACTCGTCGCCATGACCACAGTCGGCGGCAACGTCGCGCTCGACACCACGACCCGCAACGCCCTCGAACTCCGCGAACACCTCGGGCTCACCGACGTACCCATTGCGTCGGGCGCATCCGGACCCCTCGTACGCGACACCAAGAACGCCGCCGAGGTGCACGGGATCGGAGGCATCGGCGACGTCACCCTTGCCCCCGCCACACTCCCCCTCGACAACCGCAGCGCCGTCGACCTCATCATCGAAACACTGCGAGACGCCCCAGGAGAAGTGCACCTCGTCGCGATCGGACCCCTCACCAACATCGCCCTCGCCCTCCGCAAAGAACCACGCATCACCGAATGGGCCGCATCGTTCGTCATC
>DAOMOV010000089.1:0-7862 GCA_035444505.1 Terrimesophilobacter sp. | reverse complement strand
GCGGCGACGCCGAGCACGACGACGACCACCCGCAGCGGCGTCGTCGGCACCTTCGCCGCGATGCGTGCGCCGAGGAAACCGCCGATGATCGACACCGGCGCGCACCACAGCACGACGACCCAGTCGACGGGGCCGAACAGTCCGAACACGACCGCGGTGGTACAGGCTGTGGCGAACGACAGACTGTTCTTGAGGGCGTTCGCCAGCTTCAGGTGAGACAGGCCCAAGGCGAGCACCGCGGTGAGGATCACCCCCAGGGCACCGCCGAAGTAGCCGCCGTAGATGCACGCGCCGAAGACCGCGATGAAGAGCCACACCGGGTCGTGACCGGTCGCATCCGCCTGCCGCGTGCTGAGGCCTCGCGCGATGAGCGGCTGCACACCGATGAGCACGCTTGCCAGCAGTACCAGCACGGGCACGATCAGCTCGAACGCACCCGGCTCACCGACGAGCAGCAGGGTGGCGCCCACCGCCCCACCCGCGATCGCCACGACGATGAGCCGCAGGATGCGCTGTCGCTGCCCCGCGTAGAACTCCCGCGACCCCACCACCCCGCCCAGGTAGCCGGGCAGCTGCGCGATCGAGTTCGTCACGTTCGCGGCGACCGGCGGCAGTCCGAGCGCCACGAGCGTGGGGAACAGGATGAGCGACCCGCCGCCCGCGATCGAGTTGAGCACACCCGCGATGAAGGCGACGGTGGCCGCAATGGCCAGCTCGATGGGTGACATGGTCCCGCTCACTGAGCGGGGACGACAGGGTTCGCGCTCGATCCTTCGGTGATGGTCAGAGCGACGACACTATCAGCCGTCAACCCCAGGTGCTCGCGGTGCGAGGCCGCCCCGTCGCCGAGCACCGCGGCGCGCACCCCGGCGAGCGACGCGGCACCGCACGGGCCCGCCGCAACGCCGAGTTCAGCGAGGTCGAACGCCGCCCGAGTCGCCTGCGCGTCGGTGACGGTGACCGCGGCATCCAGCCCGTCGCGGATGAGCGGCCAGGCCAGCGACGACACGGTGCCGCAGTTCAGTCCTGACATGGTCGTGACGCTCGTCGACACCGTTGTGCTCTCACCAGCGGCCACGCTGGCCGCCACGCACGCCGCTACGGTCGGCTCGACCGAGATGACGGCGGTGTCCCCATCTCGACCCTCAGCCCGGTAGTGGGCGAGGGCCGCCTGCAGCAGCGACCCCACACCGGTCGGAACGGTGATGAGGTCCGGATGCGCGACGCCAAGCGCCGCAAGCTGCTCATCGATCTCGGTGAACAGGGTTGCGTAGCCCTCGACGATCCAGCCGGGAACCTCCTCGTAGCCCTCCCACGCGGTGTCCTGCACGAGCACGTCGCCGCGCTGCTGCGCCTCTGCGGCGGCGGTCGCGACGGCATCATCGTACGAGCCGATGACCTCGACCACCTCGGCACCCTCATCCCGAATCGCCTGAATCGCGCTCGGATGCACCCCGCTCCGCGGAATGTAGATGCGTGCCGGATGCCCGGCGAGACGCGCGAACCGGGCGACGGCGCGACCGTGATTGCCGTCGGTCGCGGTCACCACAGTGATCGGTTCGGCGCCGGATGCCTGTGCTGCCCCGAGCGCGCGGCTCACCGCCCAGGATGCCCCGAGCGCCTTGAACGCGGGCAGCCCGAGCCGGGTCGACTCGTCTTTCGCGAACACGCGACCCACTCCGAGTTCGGTCGCCACCGACGGCAGTTCGACGAGGGATGTCGGCGCGTACCCGTCGAGCTGGCGGTGGAACCGTACCGCGTCGCCGTCGAGTCGAGGAACCGTGTAACCGCGGTCGCGGTCGTTCGCAACCCAGGTGCCTGCGACCGAGCCGTCCGTCGCGGCCGTCATCGTTCGCTCCCTGCCAGCTCCGCGGTGACGAGGTTCACGTAGAAGTCGATGCCGACCCCGAGCACCGCGTCGTTGAAGTCGTAGTCGTTGCTGTGCAGTGGGGTGCCGCCTTCGCCGGGCACGGTTCCGGTGCCGAGGAAGACGAAGCACCCGGGAACGATGCGGGCGAACTCGCCGAAGTCCTCACTCGCCATGAGCCGCGCGCAGTCGCCGTTGACCCGATCGGCGCCGACCGTCGCGGTGGCCGCCACGTCAGCGGCCTCGACACAGGCTGGGTCGTTGACGGTGGGCCGAAACTCGCGCGTGTATTTCACCTCGACACTTGCCCCGTGGGCGGCGCCGATACCGGCGGAGAGTTCGCGCATCCGTCGCTCGACAAGCTGGCTGTCGTCGTCGGTGAAGGTGCGGGTATCGCCCTTGATGACCGCAACCCCCGGGATCGCGTTGCGTGCGCCGTCGGTCGTGAACTCGGTGCAGGAGACGACGACGCCGTGCGAGGGGTCGGCACTTCGGGCGACGATGGTCTGCAGCGCGCTGACGATCTCGGCGCCGACGAGCAGCGGGTCCACGACGAGGTGCGGCATGGATGCGTGCCCGCCGCGCCCGGTGACGGTGATCTCGAAGTTGTCCTCGGCGGCCATGATGGGGCCGCTGCGGGTGTGCAGCTCGCCGGCGGGGATGCCCGGGAGGTTGTGAAGCCCAAAGACAGCGTCGACGGGGAACCGGTCGAACAGACCGTCGTCGATCATGGCGAGCGCGCCGCGGCCGGGCTCCTCGGCGGGCTGGAAGAAGAGGTGCACCGTTCCATCAAGGGCGGCGCTGTCGAGGTCGGAGCGGTCGGCGAGCACGGCCGCCGCACCGAGCAGCATGGCCATGTGCCCGTCGTGGCCGCAGGCGTGCATGACGCCGGGGTTGCGGGAGGCATAGTCGACGCCGGTGCCTTCGTCGATGGCGAGGCCGTCCATGTCGCTGCGCAGCCCGATCGCGCGGGGGTTGGTGCCGCGGCGGAGGGTGCCGACGAGTCCGCGCTGGCCGATGCCTTGCTCGACATCCCAGCCGAGTTCGGTGAGCACGGCGGCCACGTAGTCGGCGGCTTCGGCGACGTCGAAGGCGAGTCCTGGTCGCTGGTGCAGGTCGCGGCGCCAGCCGCGCGCGCGGGTGAGGATGTCGGTGGTCATGGTCACATCCTTGAGGGCACCTGTCAAAGAGTCAATGTGACGGGTAAGAAATTCGCTGGCAAGAATCCTGAACGCAATTTTGTTGCGCGAAAAGCATTCGGGGTCGACAATGGTGCCATGAGTGCGGAGCTGGACGCGGTCGACCGGATGCTTCTGGTCGCGCTGCAGGAGGACGCCCGTACCCCGCAGGCGACCCTGGGTGCGAGGGTGGGCCTCTCGACGGCGGCGGTGAACCGGCGGATGCGACGCCTCACCGACGAGGGCGTCATCACGGGCAGCGCGGTGACGGTTGCGCCGGAGCTGGTGGGTCGACCGGTGACGGTGATCGCGCACGTGGCGGTGGAGAGCGAACAGTTGGAGCTGCTCGACCGGGTGCGAGCGGCGTTCGTGGCGTGTCCGCAGGTGCAGCAGTGCTACTACGTCGCTGGCGAGTGGGATTTCGTTCTGGTGCTTGCGGTCGTTGACATGGCCGAGTACACGCAGTTGACCCGCGACCTGTTCTTCGGTGACCCGAACGTGAAGCGGTTCAGCACTCAGGTGGTCATGGATCGTGCGAAGGTCACGCTCACCGTCCCCGTCGATTGAGGTGGCACCGGCCGCCTCCCAGTGCGCTCTCGGTTTCTTCACACTCGCCTGCCAAGGCGGGTTGGTAGCGTCGCGCGGGTGTTTGACCCGACTGCGCCTCTACTCGGTCACCGGGCTGATGAGGTGGCGCATCCGGACACCGAGACTTTCCGAGGCTCGAACCCCTTGGCCTCACTCGTGGGGGCTGTTGCCGGGTTCCTCACGCTGACTCTGTTCGCGCTCGCAGGGGTGACGATGTCGGCGGCGGGGCTGTCTGCAGACGCCGAGTCCGCATCGGTGCCGACGCAGACGTTCCGTGTCTCCACTGAGGTCTCGGCACTCGCGGTGCAGCGCGACGACTACGGGTTCCAGCCGGGCTACGCCACCTACATGGCGAATGGCACGAATCACGATTGGGCTCGCATCGTGCTCACCGCAGCGGGGTGGCCCGTCACTGAGTCCAGTGTGACGGTGATCACGAGGTGGATGCGGCAGGAGAACTACATCGACAGCTGGTGGAACCGCAACAACCCCCTCAACAACGGGTGGGGCTCCGGCGGTGGGGGAGGGCTCGGCAGCTACAACAGCCTCCTCGACGCGGCGCTCTACGCGGCGAAAGCGCTTCAGACCCACCCGGGCTATGCCTCCATCGCCGACGCGTTCGCCCGTTCCGCTCCGACCGCGGAGATCGAGGCGGCTATCTGGGCGAGCCCGTGGGCATCAGGTCACTACAACGATGGCAAGCACTGGCACTACACGCCCGTGCCTGTCGTCACGGCCCCGCCTGGCGCCTGGGGCTGAGCGCGGTGTCGGCTTAGAGCCCGCAACCCGCCTCCGGCGCAGCATCGCCTTTCGGGGAGGGCGTCGACACCTGAGGCAACCCTGACGTTCGCTGGTCGGGCGCCTGAACGAGGGCCACGCGGTCGCGGTGGGGTGCGGTCAGCACTGTCCCCACCGACCGAGAAACTCCGAGCTGGCGCGGTCTTCGGCGGCTTTCAGTTCGGGCCAGTACCGGTCGTTGGCGCCGATTCGCACCGCTTCGGCGTAACCCTGTTCGATGAGCTCGAGGTTGATGAAGGTGCCGTCGGCGTTCCAGAGGTAGAGCAGTGCGCGGTCGTATTGGTCGTATGGTTCGACGTCGAAGCTGAACCACACGGTGGAGCCGTCGGGAAGCAGTTGGCGGAGCGCGTCCCGGGATTCGGCGCCGAAGCACTCGACGGCGGGCTGCACTTCGGGTGTGTCGATTCCGACGAGCCGCACTTTGAGCTCGTCCTCGCGGGCGGTGGTGCCTTCCGGCTGGATGAACAGCGTGTCGCCGTCGTGCACGTGCGTCACTTCGGCGCGCTGCGCATCCGCCGGCAGGTCGAGTTCGTGCACGGTGGGCGGGGTGCTGTCACCGAGGAGTATGCTCGAGTCCGTGGTGGTGATCGCCCAATACGCGGCGAACGCCACGACGGCGATCGCGAGAACTATGAGGAACCGGCGCACGCCCACGAGTGTAGCGAGCGTGCCGCGCCCGAGTGTCGGCGGTTACACTCGGGCGAGGCGCACTCGGAAGGAAAGCACCATGGCACGGCCGTCACAGGGCGACAAGTCGAAGCGGTTTGACCCGAGGTTCAACCCCGAGTTTCAGCCGGGGTACGACCCGCGCACGCACCGTGCCGCGCCGACGGAGGTGTGGCGGGAACCGGTGACGCGACCGTCGAAGGGTGCCGTGATCACACGTCCTACGACGCGAGCAGCGGATGCCGCACCCGGCCCGTCTGAGCAGTCGGGCCAGTCGGCGGCGACCGACACCGTTCGGCAGGGTGAGGCCGTGCCGGTTGCGGCGCGCGAGGCTGCGGAGAACGCGGCGGACGGCGCGGACGAGTCCCCAGAGTGGTGGCGCCGTCTCAACCCGTTCCTTGTCGCGCTGGGTGCTGCGGGGGTTGCGCTCATCGGGCTGTCGGTGGGGTGGATGATGTGGGTGTACGAGGCGGCGAGCAACCCGTTTACGCAGCAGACCGATTACCTCATCATGCAGTTCGCCCTGTACGGGGCGCCCGTGCTGTTGGCGGCGGGTGTGCTGACGCTCGTGTCGATTCTTGTGGTGCTTGCGGTGCGCTACCGCCGCTGACCGCACCCGCTGGTCGAGTAGCCGCACAGCGGCGTACCGAGATCGAGATCGAGATCGAGACCGAGACCGAGACCGAGACCGAGACCGCTTCAGCCGAGCTGGGCTTGTATGAACGCGGCGATGTCGCCGATTTCTTGTTCGCTGACGGAGTGCCCGAGCCCTGGGTAGACGCGCACGGTGGCGGTGGTGTGCTGGGGTACCCACTCGTGGGTGTGCGCGAGCCGTTCTTCGGTGAAGAGGGGGTCGGCGTCGCCGCGTCCCCAGAACACGGGTGGACGCAGCCGTGCGAGCTCGGCGTCTCCGTCGTGGGGTTCGGGGATGACGAATCCGCTGAGGGGCACCGCGTAGCTGAACCGGGCTGGTGCGGCGCGCAAGAGGTCGAATGACATGGCGGCGCCCTGCGAGAACCCGAGCAGGCCCACCGAGCTGAAGTTCTGCGCGTCGAGCCACTCGAGCACCCCGGCCACGGAGTCGCGGGCGGCCTGCCAGCGGTCGGCATCCGCTGCTTCCTCTGGCATGGGAAACCACGCGTATCCGCCGCCGTACCGCAGTGGCGCCCGTAGGGACGCGATGACGGGCTCGGTCGGGAGGTGGGGGGTGAGACCGAAGAGGTCGCCCTCGTGTGAGCCGACTCCGTGCAGCAGCACGAGCAGTGGGCGGTCGGCCCGTTCTGCCTCGGGGGCGGACCAGAGTACAGCGTCGGCGTCGATTGTCATGTCTCGATGATTCCATGCCCGGGTGGTATGCGTCACAATGAAGCATGGCGTCTGTCGGCACTCCTGATCCGGATGCGGGTTGGCTTGGTGACGATGAACTCGAATGGGTTCGTCGGCGGATGCCTGTGCTCTACGTCGAGGCGGTGCCGGTGCGTCTGGATGGGCTGGGCCAGGTGACGGAGGTCGGGGTTCTGCTGCGGGCGTCGGCGGAGGGTGAGATGACCCGGTCGATCGTGTCGGGCAGGGTGCGCTATGGGGAGACGGTGCGGGAGGCGCTGTTCCGGCACCTGGAGAATGATCTGGGGCCGATGGCGTTCCCGCAGCTGCAGACGAGCCCGGTGCCGTTCACGGTGGCGGAGTATTTTCCGCTGCCGGGTATCTCCCGCTACGCGGATTCCCGCCAGCACGCAGTGTCGCTCGTGTTCGTGGTGCCCGTGACGGGCACCTGTGAGCCGCGTCAGGATGCGTTGGAGCTGACCTGGTTGAGTCCGGCCGCGGCGGCGAGCGAGGAGATCTCCCGCGAGATGGAGGGCGGTCGCGGCAGTATTCTGCGAGCGGCGCTCGCGTCAGTGGGTGAGCTTCTCTAGAGTCGAACCGAGGCTGCCGCGCGACAGCGCCGACCCGATTCGCTTCGCACCCGTGTCAACCTCGCTGGGCTGGCTGAGCGTCGGGGTGTTGTGACAAAGGTGATGGCGGAGAAAACCAGGCTCGACCTGGAAACCTTCGTCGCGACCGAGTATCCGGCTGTGGTCGCTGCGGTGGGTCTCATCACCGGCAATCGGCAGGACGCGGCGGATGCCGTGCAGGACGCCATCGTGGGCTTCCTCGCAAAGCCTCCCGCGCATCCGGTGGACAACGTGGCGGCATGGATCACGGTCGTCGCCAGCAATCGCGTGCGGGACCGCTACCGGCGCGCAGCGGCGGAGGCGCGGGCGTTGAAGAAGCTGGCCCCGACCGAGACGGAAGTGTCGGAGGTGGAGGCGAGCCTCGATCGCGACGTCGTGGCGGCGCTGCGCGAGCTGCCGCACAAGCAGCGGCAGGTGTGCGTGCTGCACTACCTGCTCGACCAGTCCGTCGAGACCATCGCCGAGGGGCTCGGCGTGTCTCAGGGCACCATCAAGACCCACCTGCATCGGGCGCGCACCGCGCTCGCTGCGCGACTGAGGAAGGAGGATCACCGTGGCTGACAACGCTTTTGCGAGCATCGACGAGCTGCTGGGCGAGAGCCTGAAGCGTGTCGCTGAACCGGGTGACCCCGCCGGTGTCGCCGAACTCATCCGCGCTCGCGTGGCTGGCGGCGACAGCGGTACTCCTTCGAGCGGTGGCGAGTTCGGCTCGGGTGGGCCGGGCAGTGGTTGGCCTTGGCTGCCGTGGCTTGGCGGCGCTGTCATCGTCGCTGTTGTCGGCGGTGTCGTGGGCGCTTCGGGCGTGTTCGGCTC
>DAOMOV010000088.1:0-7871 GCA_035444505.1 Terrimesophilobacter sp. | reverse complement strand
AAGGGTAGCGCCGAAGGCGCGTATCGAGAGCCCGACCCTTCGGTCTCGATACGCCCGCAAGCGGGCTACTCGACCAGCGGCTCTAAGACCAGCGGCCCTGCGACCAGTGAGATAGCTGAGCGCGACCTCGGCGACGGCATCCTCGACGCCCTGGCAGAACTGGCGCGGGAGGACCCCGGCGACGTGCTCGTATTCCTCGCGAGCGAGGCAGACATCCGCGACGTCGCCGACACGATTGAAGCCCGCGACCTGCCGGGCACCGAGGTGCTGCCCCTCTACGGGAGACTCAGCGCGGCAGACCAGCACCGGGTGTTCGAGTCGAGGCGCAGCACCGGCATCCGCCGCCGCGTGGTGCTCGCCACGAACGTCGCCGAGACGAGCCTCACCGTGCCGGGCATCAAATACGTCATCGACGCGGGCACCGCTCGTATCAGCCGCTACAGCGCCCGCTCGAAGATTCAGCGCCTGCCGATCGAGGCCATCTCGCAGGCCTCCGCCAATCAGCGCTCGGGACGCGCGGGCCGCACGAGTGATGGCATCGCGATCCGCCTCTACAGCGAGGACGACTTCGCCAAGCGCCCGGAGTTCACCGACCCGGAGATTCTCCGCACCAACCTGGCCGCGGTGATCCTGCAGATGCTCTCCCTGGGCTTGGGAGACATCCGCGAGTTCCCGTTCCTGCAGCCGCCGGATGCACGCGGCGTGAAAGACGGGCTCGACCTGCTGCGCGAACTGCACGCCATCGACGCTGAGGGTCGCGTGACGAAACTCGGCCGCCAGCTCTCGCGCCTGCCGGTCGACCCGAGGTTCGGCCGCATGATCCTCGAGTCGGGTCGGCACGGGGTGACCCGCGAGGTCATGGCGATCGTCGCGGGTCTCACCATCCAGGACCCCCGCGAGCGCCCACTCGAGAAGCGCCCCCAGGCCGACCAGGCGCACGCCCGCTTCACCGACCCGACGAGCGACTTCCTCACGCTCCTGAACCTGTGGAACCACCTGCGCGCGAAGGAGCGCGAACTGTCTGGCAACGCATTCCGGCGCCTCTGCAAGGCGGAGTACCTCAACTACCTGCGCGTACGCGAATGGGGCGATGTGTACCGGCAGCTCACGCGGCTCGCCTCGAGCGTTGGGCTCACCGTGCAGCCCGCCCGGCGGGACCGCGGCCGAGCGGATGCCGCCACCACGGCGGGCACGGGTGACGCGGGTGCGGGTGGCGTGGGTGCGAGTGCCGACCTCATCCACCGGTCGCTGCTCGCGGGCCTGCTGAGCCAGCTCGGCATCAAGGACGAGCGCACCAAGGGCGGAGCGAAGGATGCGGCGGCGAAGCGTACGGCAAGCAGGCGGGGCGACTACCTGGGGTCGCGCAACACACGATTCACAATCTTTCCCGGCTCGGCACTGGCGAAGAAGCCCCCGGCAGAGGTGATGAGCGCAGAGCTCGTGGAGACGAGTCGCCTGTTCGCCCGCACGAACGCGAAGATCGACCTGCACTGGGCGGAGTCGATCGCGGGCGACCTCGCGAAGCGGCAGCTGAGCGAACCGCACTGGGAGAAGCGGCAGGGTTCCGCGGTCGCCTACGAGCGCGTCACCCTGTTCGGGGTGCCCATCGTGGAGGGGCGCAGGGTACAGCTCGCCCGCACCGACCCCGCCCTCGCGCGCGAGCTGTTTCTCCGCCACGCCCTCGTTGACGGCGAGTGGCAGTTCGAGCACCTCGACAAGCGGCTGACCGCGTTCGACCGCGCCAACAGGAAGCTGCGCCGCGAACTGGAGGAGGTCGAGGAGCGCACGAGGAGGCGCGACATTCTCGTCGACGACGAGGCGGTTTTCGAGTTCTACGAGGCGCGGGTGCCAGCATCCGTCACCGATGTTCGGGGGTTCGAGAAGTGGTGGCGCGACGAGCGCAAGAGCAGCCCCGAGCTGCTCACCATGACGCGCACCGACCTGCTCGATGAGGAGCAATCGCAGCCGCAGGCCGTGCGCGAGGGCTTCCCCGGGCAGTGGCGGCAGGGCGACCAGCGGCTCACCCTGAAGTACCGCTTCGAACCGGGCGCTGACGACGACGGGGTGACCGTGCTCGTGCCGCTTGCGCTGCTGCCGCGGGTCGAGGCAGCCGGGTTCGACTGGCAGGTGCCCGGCCTGCGCGAAGAGCTGGTCACGGCGCTCATCAAGTCGCTGCCGAAGGCGATCCGACGCCATGTCGTGCCCGCCGCGGACTGGGCGCGCCGACTGCTCGAAACCGCGCCAGACGCCCCGCCCGCAGATCAGTCGCTGCGCGAGTTCCTGGCCGCCGAGATCCGCCGCCAGACCCACATGCCCATCGACCCCGACGACTTCGACCTGGGTCGCGTACCCGACCACCTGCGCGTCAGCTTCGCCGCCGTCGATGAGCACGGCACACGAGTGGGCTCCTCGAAGGACCTCGCTGAACTGCAATCCCGACTGAAGGCGAAGGCGCGCACCACGGTCGCGAGGGTGCACGAGCGCACCCCGCACGCCCTCGAACGCGCCGGGCTCACCTCATGGGACTTCGAGGTGCTTTCCCGCACCCTCGACACGAAGGTCGCCGGCAACACCGTACGCGGCTACCCAACCCTCGTCGATGCGGGCGCGACCGTCGACATCCGCGTGCTCGACACCGCCGACGATCAGGCCCGCGAGCACCGCAAAGGCGTGCTGCGGATGCTGCTGCTGGCCACCCCCGCCCCGCTCGACTACGTGCAGGACCACCTCACGGCGAACGAGAAACTCCTGCTCGCCCGCAGCCCTTACCCCTCCAACGCCGCACTCTTCGCGGACTGCATGCTCGCCGTCGTCGATGACGCGCTCGGCCCGTCAGCAGTGTGGTCGCGGGACGAGTTCGAGGCGGTGAGAGACAGACTCTCGGCATCCGTCGTCGACACCCTCTTCGCGACCGTGTCGCTTGTGTCGCGCACCCTCGCCGCCGCGCGGGAGGCAGAGAACGCGATCAAGGCGGCCTCGAGCATCAGCCTCATGGCACCGCTCGCCGACGCGCGGCAGCAGCTCGAGTCGCTCGTGTACCCGGGCTTCGTCTCCCTGACCGGTCTCGCCCGGTTGCAACGACTCCCCCTATACCTCGATGGGATAGCCCACCGGATCGCGAAGCTCGCCGAGAACCCGGGTCGCGACCGACAGTGGCTCACCGAGGTCGAGACGGCAACCGCGAAGTACCGTGCAGCTGGCGGGCAGATGCCGTTGCAAGCGGATGCGCCCGCCCACCTCGCGCGGGTGCGCTGGCTGTTGGAGGAGTTTCGCCTGAGCCTCTTCGCCCAGCACCTGGGGGCGGCGGAGCCTGTGAGTGTGCAGCGCATCACGAAAGCCCTCGCGCAGTAGTCTGAGGGCGATGCCCGGTTCCGCGAAACACCGGAAGGTGCACCCGTGCCACTGCCCTCAGCGACCCCCCACCGACTGGTGACTCGCACGCCGTGGCACGCGCTGACCGCTGAGGACGCGCTTGAGCGCCTCGACACGTCAGCCTCGGGCCTCACCACGGTGGATGCGGTCGACCGCCGCAAGGAGTTCGGGCCCAACAGCATCCCTGTCGCGCCTCCGACGCCGTGGTGGCGCACGCTGCTGCAGCAGTTCGCGAGTCCGCTCATCGCGATTCTCATCGTTGCCGCCGCCATCACGGCATCGCAGCAGCACTGGGTGGACACCGTCGCGATCGCCCTCGCACTCGTCTTCAACGCGGCGATCGGGTTCTGGCAGTCGCGCAAGGCTGAGCGCGATGTTCGCGCGCTGCAGTCGTTGGAGAGCTCCGTGGCGCGGGTCCGCCGCGACGGGATGACACGTGTCATGGGCGCCGAGGAACTGGTGCCGGGCGACATCGTGGCAATGGAGAGCGGCGACAAGGTGCCCGCGGATGTTCGACTCATCCACGTGAACCGACTGCGGGTCGACGAGTCGATGCTCACGGGCGAGTCCCTCGCTGCGGTGAAATCAGTCGACGCGGTCGAGGCGGATGCTGCGCTCGGTGACCGCGGGTGCGTCGCCTTCTCGGGCACTCTGGTCACGAGCGGCCGCGGTCGCGGAGTCGTAATCGCAACGGGCGCGAACACCGAGCTCGGGGTCATCAGCGACCTCGCCAGTGCGAAGCCCCCGCCGACGCCGCTGCAGGTGCTCACGCACCGCCTCGAGCGCTGGATCGGCATCATCGTGCTCGCGATCATCGCCGTGATCTTCGTTGTCGGTCTCTTCGCGGGCTACACCCTGAGCGAGATGTTCCGCGCGAGCGTCGCCCTCGCTGTCGCGACGATCCCGGAGTCGCTGCCGATCATCCTCACCGTGGCGATGAGCGTCGGGGTGTCGCGGATGGCCCGGCGCGGCGCGATCGTGCGCACCCTGCCGGCGGTCGAGACCCTGGGGTCGACGACGGTCATCGCCTCCGACAAGACGGGCACACTAACCCAGAACAGGCTCACCGTGGAGCAGCTCTGGTCGCAGAACGGGTTCCTTCCCGCCGATCACCGGCTCGACGAGTTCACGTCGGCGATCCTCCGCGCGGGTGCCCTCACGAACGAGTCGGTGCTGGGTGACGACGGCCACCACCACGGCGACGCCGTCGATGTCGCGCTCTCGGAGCTGGCGCAGTCGTCGGGCGCGGTCACGGAGGCCGAGCGAAGCATCCGCCCCCTTGCCCACACCCCGTACGAGCCCGCGCTGCGCTACTCGCAGACCGTGCGACGGGCTGCTGACGGAACCCCGGTGCTGTACGTCAAGGGCTCGCCCGAGGTGCTCGCCGAGATGAGCACCGGTCTCGCCGGGGCGGGCGCGTGGGATCCGCGCTCGGTCTCCGAGGCGAACGCGATGATGGCGCGCGACGGCCTGCGGGTGCTCGCGTTCGGCACCCGTGAACTCACCGAGGAGGAGGCCGCGGTGCGCCCGCTGCCGACGCCGAGCGGTCTCAGCTTCTTGGGGCTGGCGGGCCTTCTCGACCCGCCGCGGCCCGACGTGAGTGACGCGATCGTCGACTGCACTCGCGCGGGCGTGAGGGTCGTCATGATCACGGGTGACCATCCCCTCACGGCCCAGTCCATCGCCCGCCGCCTTGGCCTCACCACGAACGGGGAACCCCTGACGGGTGCCGAGATAGCCGCTATCGACGATGGGCAACTCGCCGAGCGGATGCTCGCGTCGGGCATCGCGGCGCGTGTCTCCCCCCACGACAAGCTGCGCATCGTGGGCGCACTGAGCGCCCGGGGTGACGTCGTCGCGGTCACGGGCGACGGTGTCAACGATGCGCCCGCCCTGCGCGCCGCGGCGATCGGTGTCGCTATGGGCGCGTCGGGCACGGATGTCGCCCGCGAGGCCGCCGATGTCGTGCTCACCGACGACAACTTCACCACCATCGTCCACGCCATCAGGCAGGGGCGTGTCACGTTCTCCGCGATCCGCAAGGCCACCCACTTCCTGCTCTCCAACGGTGTGGCGGGGGTCATCGCGGTCGCCATCAATGTGCTCACCGATCAGCCGCTCATCTTCCTGCCCGTGCAGCTGCTGTGGATCAACCTCGTTACCTGCGGCATCCAGGATGTCGCCCTCGCCATGGAGCCCGCGGAGGGCGACGAGTTGCGCCGGCCTCCGCGTCCGAAGGGTGAGGGAGTGCTGTCACGCACCCTGTGGATCCGCACTCTCGTGACCGGTGTGTGGATGGGCGTCATCGTCTTCGCGGTCTTCACCTGGGCCATCGACGCGGGCCTCGCCGTGGATCACGCTCGCACCCTCGCGATGACCACGTTCGTGCTGTTCAACGTGTTCCAGGTGGGCAACGCCCGCGCCGAATACAAGTCACTCTTTATGTTGAGCCCGCTGCGCAACAAGTTTCTCGCGGTGTCGGCGGCGGCATCCGTGGTGCTGCTGTGGGCGCTCATGACCTGGCCGGCGAGCGCGAGCATCTTCGGGATGACCCGGCTCACCCTGAGCGAGTGGGTCGTGTGCGCGGTGATCGCGGGCAGCGTGCTCGTGCTCGTCGAGGCGGAGAAGCTCGTGCGGGCGCTTCTGGGTCAGAGGTTGCGCTCGTAAACCCAGGGTCTCTCGTCGATCCTGAGCCGATGGTGCGGACCCTCAGTATGAAGGAGGGTTTGGTCGTCGTAGGCGACATCACCCTGCCAGAGGAGGGTGCGCTTGTCCGCGGTGGCTCGGGTCGAGAAGTGCGGTGCTGTGGCGGCGGCCAGCCGTTCGAGCGAAGCGTTGACGCTGGTGTCCACGGTGAGGGAGTGCAGGGTGATCCAGGTGGGTGGGATGAGCAGCAGCCGGTCTTCGGTGTGGAGCGCGAGGGCGTCGGCGGGGCGCAGCCAGCGGTGGTCCGCAACCTCCTCGGGCGAGGGCACGATGGGTGCGTTAGGGGCGTTGGCGGCGAAGAAGGTGGTGAGGTAGCGGCGCCCCGTGTGCTGGGGCGGGTGCCAGGTGGCGAAGTGCACGAGTGCGGCCGGGCTCACGGTGAGGCCGGTCTCTTCGTGCGTTTCGCGGGCACCAGCGCGCTGCAGGGTGCGGAGATCAGCAGCATCGTGAGCCTCGTCATCGACCCGGTCGGCGGGCTCGACGACGCCGCCGGGAAACACCCACGCACCGGCGAAGGAGCCGCGGTCGATGGGGCGTTGCAGCAACAGCACCTCGGGCCCGGCGTGGCCATCGCGCAGGAGCACGACGGTGGCTGCAAGACCGTCGAGCGGTCGTTCGCCGCCATCACCGTAGTCGATGGTGGTGGGTTTCTGCGTTGACATGTGGTCCGGCGCCTTTCTTGCCTTCCCAAACTAGCCGCGTTCCGATGGTTCGTGGGCGTCGCCGCGGCACGCGGTGCGGCTACGCTGGCAGGGTGTCGGTGCAGGATGCGGCGGGCTCGGTCGGCGGGCAGCGCGGGGTGATGGAGCGCTGGTCGCCGCTGTCGACGCGCGTGCTCGCGCCGAACCCAGGCCCGATGACGCTGGATGGTACGAACTCGTACCTGCTCGGGTCGGGTCATAGTCGGGTGGTGGTCGACCCGGGGCCGCTCGACGAAGTTCACCTGGATCGACTTGCCGCGCATCCGGTGGAGCTTGTTCTCATCACCCACCACCACCGCGACCACACCGAGGCGAGTGTGGAGTTCGCGCGGCGCACGGGCGCTCCGGTGCGGGCGTTTGACCCAGAGTTCTGTGTGGGGGGCGACCCGTTGGTCGACGGCGAGGAGCTGCTGACGGCGGGTGTGCGCGTTCGTGTCGTGGCGACCCCGGGGCACACCGCCGATTCGGTGTGCTTTCACCTGCCCGACGACGGGCCTCACGGCTCAGTGGTCACGGGTGACACGATTCTGGGTCGGGGCACAACGGTGATCGTGCACCCGGGCGGCAGCCTGTCCGACTATCTGACGTCGCTGAATCGACTGAGCGAGTTGGGCCCTGCGACCGCGTTAACCGCGCACGGGCCGATGCTGCCTGATCTTGCGGCGGCGTGCGAGTCGTACCGTGCGCACCGGGCCGAACGTTTGGGCCAGGTTCAGGATGCGCTGGCTCGCCTCGACCTGTTGCCGAGCCTCGACGCGGCGACGGTGACTGCGGTGACGGATGCCGTCTACCCGCACACACCGGCGGAGATCCGGTTCGCGGCGGAGGCGTCGGTGCGCGCGCAGTTGGTGTTCCTTTCCGAGGGCGGAACCCTGTCGTGACCGGCTTTCCTGCCGCGCACTACGTGTTTGCGACGAGTCGCCTGCACCCGGGTCGAGACGGCGGCTACACCGTCTCGGTGCTTCGGCGGGCGGCGCAGTTTCGCCGGTTCGGTGAGGTGTCACCGCTGCTGCTCACCGTGGACCTGACCGCCGACTACGGCCCACACCGGGCTGGTTTCATCGACCTAGGGCTCGCCGATGAGTCGACGGT
>DAOMOV010000087.1:0-7874 GCA_035444505.1 Terrimesophilobacter sp. | reverse complement strand
GGCCATGGCCTCGGCGGCGCGCGGCTTCATCGGCCGACAGGTGGTGCTCGGCATCCGGCCGCAGGCCCTGCGCCTCGGCGGCAGCGAACGCGCGGGCGAGGACGGCGTCGTGCTCGCCCGGCTGCACACGCGGGGCGGGCCGCTCAAGTTCAGCCTTCGCTGGCATCATGCCCAGCCGCTGTTCTATCGCGACATCTGCCAGGATCGCACCAACGAGGTCCTGATCTTCACCGGCACCGACGACCAGTTCATGATGGAGGCGGACATCGCCGACTTCGCCGGTTTGCCGGCGCTCGTGATCGAACGCTACGACCGTGCAGATGGGGGCCGCATTCATCAGGAGGATCTGAGTCAGGCGCTGGGAGCATCTGGCAATGAGAAGTACCAGGAGTTTGGCGGCATAGTCAGCAGTCGTCGCGTCGCAGAAGTGTTGCAACGCCACGCACCCCCGGACGATCTCCACCGCCTTGCGCGGATGTTCGTCTTCGCTGTGGCTCTCGGCAACCTCGACTTTCACACGAAGAACATCAGCCTTCTCCACAGTGAAGACGGAGATGTGCGCTTAGCCCCCGCCTACGACAACGTGCCGCTCCTTCACCAGCAAACCGACGGCAGGCTGGCGTTGAGCGTCAACGGCAAATACCGTCACGCGGAGATTACTCGGGGCGACCTCGCTGCCGAATTTGCAGGGTGGGGACTACGGGGTGCCCGTGAGATCATCGACGAGACACTGATCACGATGTGGGCCGCTGTGCAGCACGAGACACCGGTTGATGGTGCGCACTCCCTGCTTCAGGAGTCGATCGCAGGAACCATCGACGGCCTGATCGCGGATCAGCTTCCTTAGACTGGCCTTATGCGCATCCACATCGCTACAGATCATGCTGGGCTCGACTTCAGCCATCAGCTGCAAACACATTTGGCGGATGCTGGTCACGAGATTGTCGATCACGGCCCCGCCGAGTACGACGCGCTCGACGACTACCCCTCCTTCTGCATCAATGCCGCCAAGGCTGTAGTCGCCGATCAGCGCAACGGCATCGACGCGCTCGGCGTGGTCTTCGGCGGCAGCGGCAACGGGGAGCAGATCGCCGCGAACAAGGTCAATGGGGTGCGGGCCGCACTCGTCTGGAGCCGCGCCACTGCTGAGCTCGCCCGTGAGCACAACAACGCCAACGTCATCGCCGTCGGCGCCCGCCAGCACACCGTCGAGCAAGCCATCGACTTCATCGAGCTGTTCATCGCCACACCGTTCTTGGGCGATGAGCGCCATGTGCGGCGCATCGGGCAGATCGCCGAGTATGAGCAGACGGGAACCATTGCGGGCAAGCAGGTCAACTGATGCCCGAGGGTCATTCCGTTCACCGCATCGCCCGCCAGTTCGAGGCCCACTTCGTTGGGCACCGGGTCACCGTCACATCACCACAGGGTCGGTTCTCCGCTGGTGCCGCGACACTCGATGGGCTCGTGATGACTGACGCGCAAGCCGTCGGCAAACAGATGTTTCTCGAGTTCGCCGCCGACGAGTCGGCACCACGCCAGTGGATGCGCGTGCACCTGGGCATCTACGGTGCTTGGGATTTTGCCGGCAACGTCAGCATGGACCCGACTGCGCTCGCCGCATGGGGCAGACCGGCATGAAAGGCACACCGGCCGAGTCGACTGGCGCGGGCACCCATGGCGAGAACGAGGACTCCCTCGCCTCCATCGGCGCACCACGCCGCACCCGCCTGCGCATGGCCGAGACCGAGCAGGAGAGCGAACTCACCGAGTTCCCGCCGCCGCCCGTGGGGCAGGTTCGCGTTCGGCTCCTCACCGACACCGCGGTTGCCGACCTGCGTGGCCCCACCGCCTGCGAAGTGCTCCAACCCGACGAGGTCGCAGCGGTCATCGCCAGGCTGGGGCCCGACCCGATCGTCGACGGTGGCCAAGCATCCGAAGACCGCTTCGTGGAGACCGTGCGCACGAAGCGCACCCCCATCGGGCTGCTGCTCATGGACCAGTCGGTCGTCGCCGGCATCGGCAACGTCTACCGCGCCGAACTGCTCTTTCGGGCACGCCTCAACCCGCACACACCCGGCAACACCCTGCCCGACGACGTCGTGCGCTCCCTCTGGCGCGACTGGGCGCACCTGCTGAACATAGGAGTGCAGACCGGCCAGATGCTCACCATGGATGGCCTCGATCCGGATGCCTACGCCCGCGCCCTCGCGAGCCGCGACGACCGGCACTGGGTGTACCGACGCGCTGGACTGCCCTGCAGGGTCTGCGGCACCCACATCGTGCTCGAGGTCGCCGCCGCCCGCAAACTGTACTGGTGCCCCCGCTGCCAGGCCTGAGTGAGGTGAAGCTCAGCCGAGTGCCATGATGGAACCATGATGGACACCGGTCGCTACGTCAGCCTCGACGAGAACGAGGTCAAGCGTCTCATCCGCGACAACCCGTGGGGAACGATCGTCACCAACACTGCGAAGGGCCTCATTGCAAGTCACTACCCCTTTCTGCTCGAAGAAGACGCCGACGGCATCAGCGTCGTCAGCCACGTCGGCAAACCCGACGACGACAAGCTCGAACTCGGCAAGCACGAGGCGATCGTCATCATCCAGGGCCCCCACGGGTACATCTCGCCCGGCTGGTACGACAAGATCAACGTCCCCACCTGGAACCACGTCACGGCGCACCTCTACGGGGTGCCCGAGATCCTCAGCGACGACGAGAACTGGGCCGTGCTCGACCGGCTCACCCACCACTTCGAAGACCGGATGCCGCACCCCGTGCTCCTTGAGCACCAAGAGGAGTACGCGCGCGAGCAGATGGCAATGACCGCCGGATTCCGCGTGCGCGTCAGCCGATTTGAGGCGCGCCTCAAGCTCAGCCAGAACCGTCCCCACGTCGCCGGACGCATCATCGACGAACTCGACCACGGCGACAACTACCGTCAGCCGTACCTCGCCGGAGAGATGCGCCGCGTACACGGCGTCCCGACGGTCGAGTAGGCGCGGAGCGCCGTATCGAGACCCCACCTAACAGAGAAGACCAAGGCATGACACTGCTCAAAGGCGCGCGCCTCGGCGACTCGCTCGTCGACGTGCAGCTCGACGATGGGCGCATCAGCGATATCCTGCCCGCTGGCGTCGCCGAAGCGTGGGGCGACACCATCGAACTCGACGGCCGTTGGCTGCTGCCCGGCCTGTGGGACCACCACGTGCACCTCAGCCAGGTCGCCCTCACGATGCGGCGCGTCGACCTCGCCACCGCGACCTCCGCCGCCGATGCTGCCCGGCTCATGGGCGATGCGCTCGCCGTCGCGCCACCCGAGGGCGAGCTGCCGCTCGTCGGCGCAGCCTTCCGCGACGGGCTCTGGCCCGACACGCCGACCGCGGCGCTCCTCGACGCCGCCGTCGGCAGCACCCCCACCGTGCTCGTCAGCGGCGACCTGCACACCACCTGGCTCGACACCGCCGCGCTCGCCAAGTACGGATTCGCGGGTCACGCCACCGGGGTGCTCGTCGAAGACGACGCCTTCGCCGTCACCGCCGAGCTGCAGAACGTGCCTGAGAACACCATCGATGCGTGGCTTCAGGATGCCGCCACCCACGCCGCCACCCGCGGAGTCGTCGGCGTCGTCGAACTTGAGATGGCTGACAACATCAGCCAGTGGCGCCGCCGCTGCGCATCCGGCTTCAGCGGGCTGCGCATCCAAGCTGGAATCTACAGCCCCTACCTCGATGCCGCCGTCGCTGCTGGGCACCGCACCGGTGACCCGCTCGATGACACCGGCCTGCTCACGGTCGGGCCGTTCAAGATACTCACCGATGGCTCCCTCAACACCCGCACCGCCTACTGCGTCGACCCTTACCCGGGAACCACCGAGCGCGGCATGCTCACCGTCACCACCGACGAACTGCTGCCCCTCCTGCGCACCGCTCTCGGCGGCGGCATCGTGCCCGCCGTGCACGCCATTGGCGACGAAGCGGTTCGGCTCGCGCTCGACGCCTTCGAACTCGCAGGCAATGGCGAACTGATGCCGCACGGCACCCGCATGGAACACGCACAGCTCGTGCGCGACCGCGACTTCGCCCGCTTCGCCGCCCTCGGCGTCGCCGCGAGCGTGCAGCCCGAGCACGCCATGGACGACCGTGACATCGCCGAGCACTACTGGGCGGGACGCACCGGTCGCTCCTTCGCCCTGCGGTCCCTGCTCGACGCGGGCGCTGAACTGCTCCTTGGCTCCGACGCCCCCGTTGCCCCCCTCGACCCGTGGGTCACCCTCAATGCCGCGGTCACCAGGTCACGCGACGGGCGCGAGCCCTGGCACCCCGAACAGGCGATCAGCGTGGGGGAGGGGCTCGCCGCATCCACCCAGACCGTGATCGACGTCGGCCAGCCCGCCGACCTCATCGCCGTCGACCGCGACCCCCACGACCCCGGGAACCTCGTCGGCATGCCCGTCGCGCTCACCCTGCTCGCGGGCCGCGCCACCCACTCGACCCTGTAGGCGGGGGATAACCCCCTAACAGAATCGGGAGCGGGCCGGATGCCGCTAGACAGCCGCCGACGCGAGGCTGGTTTCATGACACAGACAACGCCAACCCCTCCGCTCTCTGCCACGCTGGAACCCGTGAGCGCCACGAGCACCCGCGAGACCTACCTGCAGCGGTGGCGCACCGTGCCGCGCGAACTGCTCTTCCACCTGCCGACCGTTTTCATCGTCTCCGTCGCCTTCGCCGTGCTCACCGGCCTGTTCTCGACCGGTGCGTCCCTCCTCACCATCTTCATCGGGGTATTCCTGCTCACCGCGACCCTCTGGGTGGCGCGCTGGTTCGGCGAGCTCGAACTGACACGCCTCGGCTGGGCAGGCATGCCCCCGATCGCGCGCCCCCGCTGGAAGCGATCAGGCACTGGCTTCTGGTCGAAAGTGTTCACGCCTCTCGCGGACCCGCACCGCTGGGTGTACCTCGTTCACGGTCTGGTCGTGAACTTCGCGGTCGGCCTCTTCACCTGGTGGGTGGTGCTCACCTGGGTAGCCGGATCCCTCGGCGGACTCAGCTACTGGATCTGGAGCGCCTTCCTGCCCCAAGACGACTTCTACCTCTCCGAAGTGATCGTGAGCTTCCTCACCGGTGGGGCAGTGACGGTCAGTGGGCGCGGCGCCGAGTCGATCATGCACCTCCTCTTCGGTGCAGTCTTCCTCGTCACCCTGCCCTTCATCACGCGGGGGATGCTACGGCTCCACCACCTCATCGCGGGGGCGATGCTCGGCACCTGGCGTTCCGAAGAACTCGCCGAGCAGGTCGGCTCACTCAGCGCCTCCCGCGGCGCCGCCGTCGCTGCCGAAGGACACTCGCTGCGCCGACTCGAGCGCGACATCCACGACGGCCCTCAGCAGCGCCTCGTGCGGCTGCAGATGGAGCTCGCCTCCGCGGAGCGCGAGCTCGAGCGCGACCCGGATGCCGCGCGGGAACGTCTGGCCGAAGCATCCGCCCAATCGAAGGCAGCCCTCGACGAGCTGCGCGCACTCTCGCGCGGATTCGCGCCGCCGATCCTCCTCGACCGTGGACTCGTCGCCGCCCTCAAATCGCTTGCCGTGCGGAATCCCGTGCCCGTCACCGTCACGAGCGTCACGACCGGCATCCCGCTGCCGCCAGAGGTCGAGCGCAACGCCTACTTCATCGTCAGTGAGCTCGTCACGAACGCGACAAAGCACGCTGACGCGACCGCGATCGGCGTGCAGCTCTCGGTGGCGAACGTCGACGGCAGCGACTGGCTCGAACTCGTCGTCGGCGACAACGGCCACGGCGGAGCGTCGCTGGTCGACGGCCACGGGCTCGAAGGACTCACCGAACGCGCCCACGGCCTTGGCGGAGACCTCGAGCTCGACAGCCCCGCCGGCGGGCCCACCGCGGTGACAGTGAAGATACCCTTGACCGCGTGAGAGTAGTGGTGGCGGATGACTCCGTTCTCCTGCGCGAGGGCCTCGTGAGGCTGCTGCAGGAGGCCGGGGTCGACGTCGTCGGTGCCTACGCTGACGGTGAGGAGCTGCTCGCCGCGCTGCCCGAGACCCGCCCTGATCTTGCGGTGCTCGACGTGCGCATGCCTCCGACGTTCCGCGACGAGGGCGTGCGCGCCGCCATCGCCGCGCGGGCCCAGCAGCCGGGGCTGGGCATCCTGCTGCTCTCCCAGTACGTCGAGGTCGCCTACGCGAGCGAGCTGCTCGCATCCGGTGCCGGGGTCGGCTACCTGCTGAAGGACCGCATCGCGAGCCTCGATGAGCTTCAGGATGCCGTGGGCCGCATCGCTGCGGGCGGCACCGTGCTCGACCCGGAGGTGGTGTCGCAGCTCATCGGTCGACGCAGTGATCCGCTCGATTCCCTCACACCGCGCGAGCGCGAGGTGCTCACGCTCATGGCTGAGGGACGAACCAACGCGGCCATCGCCGAGACCCTGTTCATCGGGGTCGGTGCGGTGGAGAAGAACGTCACGGCGATCTTCCAGAAGCTCGGCCTCGAGGGCTCCGGCGGCGATCATCGTCGGGTGCTCGCCGTGCTCACCTGGCTGCAGCGCTGAGGCAGCGCGCGTGTGCTCCGTTGCCCCGGTGAAGCTCAGCGCCTAGGCTCAGAGGCAGAACCCATAACTGAACATGCCGAACGAACTGTGGCGGGAGAGATCCACATAGGCGTGGACGCCGTAGGAGCAAACCCTCCCCGGGAAACTCTCAGGCACCCGTACCGTCACAGCGAGGCGACTCTGAAAACCGGCCCGGACGGGCCCACCAGCGGTGCAAGGCGGATCGTCCGCCGAAACTCTCAGGTCACGACACAGAGCGGGGAGGATCCCGAGACAGCCGATTGCGGCGGTAAGGAGTTCCTCATGAGCGCGGGTGTGAACCGTGACGATTAGCGTCTTCGACCTTTTCAAGATCGGCATCGGGCCGTCGAGCTCTCACACGGTCGGGCCCATGCGCGCCGCAGCCGCCTTCGCCGATGAGGTGCGTGACCGCGGACTGCTCGAGCGGGTCGCGCAGGTGCGGGTCGACCTGTACGGGTCCCTAGCGGCAACCGGTCGCGGCCACGGCACCCTCCACGCTGTGCTGCTCGGGCTCGAGGGCGAGCTGCCCGACCAGATCACCCCGCAGCGAGCGGCGGAGCGTGCGGAAGAGCTCTCTCGTGGATCGAAGCTGATGCTCGCCGGCGCAGTCCCGCTCGAATGCTCGGAGCACGACATCGTGCTGCATCCGTTCACGGTGCTGCCGTTCCACACGAACGGAGTCACCTTCGCGGTCGATGACGCTGACGGTGCGCTGCTGCACGAAGCCACCTTCTACTCGGTCGGCGGCGGGTTCATCGTGCGCGACGGCGAGGATGTCGTGCCCGAGGCCGAGCTGGAGGTGCCGCTCCCGTTCAGCAGTGCCGCCGAGCTGCTCGCGCACTGCCGTCGCGAGGGCACCGGGTTCAGCGGGGTGATGCTGCGCAACGAGCTCGATCAGCGCTCGGAGCAGGAGGTGCGCGAGAAGCTGCTGCAGATCCACCGCGTCATGGTGGAGTGCGTCGAGTCGAGCCTCAGCCGCGAGGGTCTGCTGCCTGGCGGCCTCAACGTGCGCCGCCGTGCGCCCGCCTGGTATCAGCGGCTGCTCACCGAGGATCCCGACCACGCGCCCGAGTTCTGGCAGCAGCGCGTCAACCTCGTTGCACTCGCCGTGAACGAGGAGAACGCGTCGGGTGGTCGCATCGTGACGGCCCCCACGAACGGTGCCGCTGGCATCGTGCCCGCGGTGCTCTACTATGCGCTGCACTATGGCTTGCCAGCGGATGCGCCTGAGTCTGAGCGTGATGACGCGGTCGTGCGGTTCCTCTTGGCCGCGGGTGCGGTGGGGG
>DAOMOV010000086.1:5513-7974 GCA_035444505.1 Terrimesophilobacter sp. | reverse complement strand
GCAGGCAGAGGAGGCCGGCGATGACGGTTCCGCCCGAGGCGAGGATGGGTTCGATGGAGCCGCGGATCGCCCTCTTCGTGGCGGCGAGCTTGTTGTGGGTGCGGCTGAGTTCTTCTTTGTAGCGGGCCACGTACAGCAGCGCGTAGTCGGTGGCGGCGCCGATGACAAGGATGAACAGGATGCCCTGGGTCTGGCCGCTGAGCAGCAGGATTTCTGCTTTGGCGAGCCACCACACGCTGAGCAGGGCCACGCACAGGGCGAAGAGGCTTGTGGAGAGCACGGCGACGGGCAGCAGCAGCCGTTGGCCGACGCGAATTCGGCCCTCGGGGGTGATGAGCACGGCGAGCAGGGCGACGCCGAGGAGGAGCCCGTCGATTCCGGTGAAGCCTGCGACGAGGTCGGCGGTGAACCCGGCTGGTCCGGTGACGTACACGGTGACTCCGCTGGGTGCGGCGCTGCGGAGCTCGCTGGAGAGCTCGACGACGACGTCGGCGATGTCGGCGTCGCTGCTCAGGGGGACGAATGCCTGCACAGCACGTCCGTCGTCGGAGGGGAGGGCGGGTGAGACGTCGCCGTCGATGCCGTCGAGTGCTGCGGCGTGATCCAGTGCCTCGCCGATGGTGTCGATCTGACTGTCGGTGAGGGTGCCGTCGCCGACGAAAATGACGACGGCGGGGATGGACTCGCTGTCATTGAATTCGCCGAGCAGCGCCTGTACCTCGGTGGCGTCGGCCGAGTCGGGCAGGTAGGAGGTCTGGTCGTTGGAGGAGACCTCGTCCACCCTCCCGAAGTAGGGACCGCCCACGGCGGCACCGGCGAGCCACGCGATGATGATGAAGGCGGGTATGAGGATGCGCGCCGTGCGTCTGATCCGCGAGGTGGGTTGTGCGTGTCGCCCGGCGGTGGTGTCGGCAGTGTGGTTCATGGCATCCTCAAAGTGTGTAACTCAGCAACTAATTAGCCAAGCAAGCAATCAACCTAGCACACTAATGACAGAGTGTAGGATGCGGGTGTGTCGATGAAAGAGAGCTCACGGGAACCGGCGGCCGGCGCGCCTGGTGAGACTGCTCGATCCATCTACGACCTCGCCTCGAGCGACCCCGACGGCAGACTCATCGACCGCACCGGGGTCACCGACAACGACATGCGCGAGATCGGAGCCGTGATGAACGCGCTCGGCAAACTGCGCGATGCAGAGAAGACCCTCTCCGACGCCTCCCTGCGCTACATGAAGCTCAACCAGACCGACATGAGAGCGCTGCACTTTCTCATCGTGTGCCAGAACAGGGGCGAGGTCGCCACCCCGGGTGCCATCGCCGAACACCTCGACGTGTCGACCGCATCCGTGACGAAGCTGCTCGACCGGCTTGAGCGCGGCGGACACATCACCCGGTCGCCTCACCCGACCGACCGTCGGGCACTCGCGATCACCATCACCGAGAAGACCCACGCTGCCGCGCTCGAAACGGTCGGTCGTCAGCAGTCGAAACGGTTCTACGCTGCCGCACGCTTGACCTCTCAGGAGCGGGCGATCGTGGCCAGGTTCATCGAGGACATGGCGAACGAGATCACCCTGCGCGACGAGCCGTGGGCAACACCTGACGCTCACAGCGACTAGCAGTCGCCACACGGCGGCGCTCAGGTTACATGCACCTGATGCGTCGTCCCCTCACAGCCTCGGCTCGTATGGTGACCGCATGTTAGGTGTAGTGATTTTCCTTCTGATCCTGTGGGCCGCGCTGTCCATTTTCGGTTTCGTCGTCGAGGGCCTCTTCTGGCTCGCCATCGTCGGACTCGTGCTGTTCGTCATCACGGGAATCTTCGGCTGGTTCCGGCGCGGGGCAAGCACCCGCACCTGAGGAGCCTTGAGGCTGTTACCGTTGCCGGTGTGATCGAGTTGCACCTGCGCGGCCGTGTTCAGGACGGTCGCCGCGTCGAACTGGAATCATTCCTCGTCGAGGCGATCCCCTTCTACGAGGAGCCAGGGGGAATCCGTGTGCGAGTGCTGTGGGACGTGAACGACTCGCACCGCTTCATCGAAGTCATCGAGTACGCCGACCAGGACACCCACGACCGCGACCAGCAACGCGTAGGCAACGACGAGCGGATGCGGCATTACCTCGAGCGGTGGCGCTCACTTCTCGACGGCCCGCCCGTGGTGGAGACCTACCGCGTCGGGTGAAAGCAACGCAGATTCACTTGAGCGGATGACGGGAATCGAACCCGCGCTATCAGCTTGGGAAGCTGAAGTTCTGCCATTGAACTACATCCGCATACCCCAACACTCGGGGTGCGCGACAGTCTAGCAAGACCTCATTGGAGTGGCAGATCACGAAACCGTCGGCTGTGCCGATCTGCTCGATCACCGGTGACGGCAGCAAGCAGGAGAACGGTAGTCTTCTGGCATGCTGCTGAGCGACCGCGACATCCGGGCCGAAATCGACGCAAAACGGGTTCAACT